>JALXFQ010000206.1 GCA_027067235.1 Gammaproteobacteria bacterium | reverse complement strand
CGCTGCCGGAGGTCATTGATTTCTATGATCATGGCGGCGTAGCCAACGCGGAACTTGATCCGCTGATACAGCCACTGCATCTGAATCAGCAGGAAAAAGACGACCTGCTCGCCTTTCTGCAATCACTGACCGGAAGCAACGTCGACAGGCTGGTCGCAGACGCCTTCGCGGCACCCGTGGGCGATATTATGAAAAAGAAACAGAAAGATGCCCACCCCTGACCGGCGCAAGCCTGCGCCGCTGCGCCGTGCCAGCGTGGCCTGCCTGCTGGCCCTGTGCATACTGCTGGCGCACTCGGGCCGCGGCAGCGAAAGCGATACCGCGCCCGATACCAGGCCGCCGGCGGCCGGCGGCGACTTCACCCTGACAGACCAGGACGGCCAGCCGTTTACACTGAGCAGCCAGCGCGGCAAGCTGGTTCTCATTTTCTTCGGCTATACCTATTGCCCCGATATCTGCCCCACGGAACTGGCCACCCTGTCCCGGCTGCTGCATGATCTGGACCAGGACGCCGACAGGGTAACCAGCCTGTTCATCACGGTCGATCCGGAGCGAGACACGCCGCAAAAACTCAGGCAGTATGTGCCTTTCTACCACCCGCGACTGATCGGCCTGAGCGGCAGCCGGGAAGCCATCGACAAGGTGACCACGGCCTATCATGTGCAATACCGGATTCATCCACACAAAACGTCCGACCGGCATTATCTGGTAGATCATTCAGCCAGCCTTTATGTGGTCAATCCCGACGGCGTGCTGGATCAGATTATTCCCTTCGGTCTGCCCTACGAACATGTCGAGAACCTGGTTCGCCACAAGCTGGCGGAAATGAAATAGAGAGCGCGCTTGTCGGCCGCGGAGGCCCGCAACGGCTATCGGATGCGATAACTCAACGGTATCTCGAAAGCCCAGGACTGGCGCTGTATGTCCGCCGGGAAAGGCGGGAAGCGCCCGACCTTGCGCACCGCCGCCAGCGCGGTGCGGCCGAGCACGGCGTATTGGCATTTTTTCAGCAGCCGCAGGTGGCCGATGCTGCCATCTCTGCTCAGCACAAAGGCCACCGTCACCGTACCCTGCCTGCGTTGCCGTCTGGCCCGGGCGGGGTAGAATTTGCGTTTCTCGATTTCCTGACGCACCCGCGCCCGGTAGTGGTCTTCGAGGGTGGCTATACGGCCGGCAGATGCAACCTGCTGCGCGGCAGAGGTCTGGGCCTGTATCACTGGCTCGGTTTTCACCTGTTTTTCGGTTTTGCGCGGCGATGAAGTCATGGTGTTCTGCACCGGCTTTGCTGCAGGCTGCGGTCTGGCCGCCTTTTTCCGGGGTTTGCGCGGGGGCTTTTTCCGTTCCGGCTTTTTTTCTTGCCGCTCCCTGGGCGGAGTGGTTTTCTGTTGCGGCGCTGGTGCTGCCGTCGCCACGACGCTGGCGGCTGGCAGCGGCGCAGGCGTCTTCGGCTGCAACACTTTGACCCGGAAAACAGTGGTTTTTGTTTCCGGGGTTTGAACGAACCACTGGCTAGACCAATACTTCCCCAGCACCGCCGCATGCAGGGCGGCCGATATCAGCAGGCCGATGGTAAACCGGGTTCGATAGCCCATGTCAGCCTGACGAGCGCCGCATGACCGGCCTCCGCATGCAGGATCAGAATTCCGCCGTTGCCTTCAGCCAGAAAGTCCGGCCTGGCTCGTTGACCCTGACCGCAAACGGATCCAGCAGGTTGGAGCGGCTGGCGTGCTCGGCGTAAGTCTCGTCCAGCACATTGTCCACGCCAGCCCTGAGGCTGAAACTGTCGTTGATCTGATAATTGCCGTATAGATCCAGCGCCTGCCAGCCGGGCGTTGCGCCGACTTCCTGTTTACTGAAAGGATCTATGCGGTCCTGCCTGGCAGCAAACCGGATTCGCCCACCCAGACCCCAGCTCGCCGTGGCGTAATCCAGCTGAATCTTGCCATTCAGCGGCGGCGTTTGCGGCAGGGGCCGGTCATCCGTGGTATTGTCGGCATGCACATAAGCGAGGCCGCCCGACACATCCAGCGCATCGGTCAGGCTCAGTCTGGCCTCGGCTTCCGCGCCGTACAGTTCGGCATCCACATTGCGGTAGATGTCGGCCCGGTCCGATTGCAGGATGCCGTCCTGAGCGCGCGCTGTGTCACGCAGGATATAGTCAGTCACATCGTCATAGAACAGGGTTGCGCTGACAGACGCGGCGTCAGAGGTTTTCGCCAGACCCAGATCAAGCTGATGATGCTTCTCCGGCTGAATATCCGGGTTGCCGACCCAGCGCAGCTTCTCCACCGCGTTCCATTTGTTCATGTAACGCTCGGTGGCACCGGCGGTGCGCACGCTGCGCGACAGGCCAGTGAACAGGCGCCAGCCATCGTCCAGGTCTTTCTCAAAACGCAACAAACCACCCACATTGGTCTCGGATTTGTCGGATGCATTTGAACCGTAGTAGGTTTTATACGCCGTATTGGGCGACGCCAGTTTCGGCTTGTCGGCAATCCTGTCAGCCGACGCGTCCACCCGGTCCACGCGCAATCCGTATTTGATTCGGGATTTGTTCTGCAGGGCCGTTGTCGCTTCCGCAAAAACGCCGACCTGTTGAATTTCCACATCCGGCCACATGAAAGACAGCGCCGCCGGCTGGCCGGAATCCAGGTTATTCAACGTCGCATCGCGCTTATTGCGCTGCACATCCAGCCCCCAGTCCAGCGTTGTCGCGCCCGCACCTGAATTCAGCACCAGCCTGCCGCCGGTGGTGCGGGAATGAGTCGGCGTCTCGCGTTTCATCGGCTGCCCCGCCTTGGGCGCTGCCGCCGGATAACGCGGTGGAGTGCGGTCGGTGAAATTGTTCATCAGATGCTCCACGTCGCTGAGATAAGCCTCCAGCCTGAGGTGGTTCAAGCCGTTCGCGGCGGGCCTGTCTGCGTAACGAAAGCGGTAAAAGTCCCCTTGTTCTTGCGGGCTGTCCATGCCTGCGCCCGGGTACAGCGCATCGCTGAAATCATTGCGTTCGACCGTGAACTCAAACAAACGCTCGGCATTGGGCATCAGGCCAAACACCAGCCCGCCCTGACGGTGATCGAACGACGAGCGCACTTCGCGACCATCGCCATCTTCGTAGTTGTCGGCATTTTTCTGTTCGGCGAAGGCGCGCACATAAGCCTGGTCGCCAGCCGCCACCACGTCACCAAGAAAATCGCCGGAAATACCGTTATCGCTACCCAGCGCCGACACCCGGCCGTGTACACCCTTGTCCTGCGCCAGAGAGCGGGTATCGCGCTCGAACAGCACTGTGCCGCCGCTACCGCCACCACCGTAAATCAGCGACTGCACGCCCTTCAGCACGGTCACCTTTTCATAGGTTTCCAGCGCAGTCCAGCTCGCTGGCGGGTCCATACGATTGGGGCAACCGCCATGCACATAAGAGCCATCGAGCAGAACATTCAGGCGCGCTTGCGACTGGCCGCGCACAATCAGTTCCAGCCCGCGTCCGCCAAAGCGGCTCACTGAAACACCGTTCAACTGCCTCAGAAAATCCGCGCCGTCAGCGCTCACCGCCCTGACCTGGTTCACATCTCCCGGCTCTGCCGCATTGGGATTGATGGTCAGGCTTTCCTCGATCAGCACCGGCTCCAGCTCATCCGCAAACGCCGGACCGATGCTGACCGCCATGGCGGTAAACAAAATGCTTCTGGTAAAAGCTTGCCGCATGATTTCTCCCTCAGTTTCGTGTTTTCTGATGCCCGGGAGAATAGGGAAATCGACGCTTGCGCAACAGTGACATAATGTCGCAGCGGTTTCATCCACGAGTGCCCGTTCGGGCACGGAACCTGCATGAAACCCAGTCTCCTATCAGAAACGGAGTTTTGAGGCTGGAGGCTTGAGGCTGGAGGCTGGAGGCTTTGAGGCTTTGAGGCTTGACGCTTGAGGCTTGAGGCTTGAGGCTTGAGGCTTTGAGGCTGGAGGCTTGAGGCTGGAGGCTGGAGGCTGGAGGCTGGAAGTGCAGAAAACGCAGGAGCAGTTTTCTGTCCGTACTTCCTGTACATAGCCGCTCCTGCGCTTTATCGCCATGGATGGTGTGTATGCAGCGAGAGGCAGGAGCCGGAGGTGTCCGTGCGCCCGCGGCAGACGACCGCCATGGATGGCGGAAGTGCAGAAAACGCAGGAGCAGTTTTCTGTCCGTACTTCCTGTACATAAAAAAGCCCGCCGAGGCGGGCTTTTCAACATCCTGAGAATGGTTTCGCGGCTAGCGCAAACCGGCGATGTACTGGGATACCGCTTTTACATCGCCCAACGTCATGCGCTCGGCGATACTGGTCATGATACCTGAATCGTTGGTGCGCGCATCGTCGCGGAACGCCAGCAACTGCTTCTGGATATAGGCGCCATGCTGACCGCCAATTTTCGGAAAACGCGGCGGAATGCCGTGACCCGCAGGACCGTGACAGGACATGCAGGCGGAAACGCCGCGCTTGCGGTCGCCGCCAAGATAGATCTTGCGGCCTTTTTCCAGGGTTTCTTCATCAGCCACGGCCGCGCTGCCCTTGGGAATGTTGCCCGAAAAATAAGCGGCCAGATTGACAATATCCGCATCGGTCAGGGTTGAAGCCATGCCGTTCATGGTCGGGTCGACGCGCACGCCGGCGCGAAAATCCTTCAATTGCTTGGCCAGATAACCCGCCGAACGCCCCGCCAGCGAAGGAAAGGCATCGCTCACGCTGTTGCCGTCCACGCCGTGACAGCCGGCGCACATGGGCGCTTTGGCGGCGCCGGCCTTGGCATCGCCGACAGCAGGAGCGCTGGCCGCGTCTTCCGCATATGCATTGGCGCCTGCAAGCATGACGCCGACCACCGCCAGTCCGAGAAGATTTTTCATTGCTTACTCTCCAAAAACTTTCCGAAATATAAATTCGCTTCAATGGCGCGCGAGTTTGGCATAATGTAGCGTTCCCCTCAAGCATTAGAAAAAGCTGAAGCAGCCCATGCCAGAGTCCGTTTGCACCATCGACCGCCTGCTGGAAAACGCCCGATTCGCAATCGGCGTGCAGCATCTGTCCCAGTTGCCGGCGGATGAAGGCGCCGAAGTAGCGTTTGCCGGCCGTTCCAATGTGGGCAAATCCAGCGCCATCAACGCCCTGACCCGGCGCCGTTCGCTGGCCCGCACCAGCAAAACGCCCGGCCGTACCCAGCAGATCAATTTCTTTGAGCTGGATGACGTCCGGCGCATCGCCGATCTGCCCGGTTACGGCTTTGCCAGGGCGCCGCGCGAAATACAGCGGCACTGGGAACTGCTGGTGCATGAATACCTGAGCCGGCGCAAAAGCCTGCGCGGCATTGTCGCTCTGATGGATATTCGCCATCCGCTGAAGGATCTGGACCGGCAAATGGTGATCTGGGCGTCGCAACAGAACCTGCCGTTACACGTGTTGCTGACCAAGGCTGACAAGCTCAAACGTGGCCCGGCCAGAAGCGCTTTGCTGAAAGTGCGCTCGGAGCTGCAGAAAGACGGCATCAACGCCAGCGTGCAGATGTTCTCTTCGCTGAAGAAGGATGGCGTGGAAGAAGCGAAATTGAAACTGGCTGAATGGCTTTTGCAGGCCTGAAGCCGAAAGGCTGCAGCAGAAAAAAGAGGCCCCGGAAAAGGGGTGAAAATCCGGGGCCAACATGTGAAGTTCGGGTTGCCGAACCTCTCCGCTCAGGGAGGAGGAGCGGTCGACAGCGCCATGCAGCGCCATCGCAAACATAGACAGGGCCATTTTCAGATAGTTCACGCAATCCCGAAACAATTTACCATCCGAAACCAACCACTTGATTAACATGAAAACTTTCCACAACCCAGATATCGAAGCAATTTGTTCTTTCCTGCACCGCGCCAGAACCCTGGCCATCGTCGGCCTGTCGCCGAAACCCCATCGTCCCAGTCACCGGGTGGCCGCCGCCATGCAGGGTTTCGGTTTCCGCATTATCCCGGTGCGTCCGGCTGTTGCCGAAATTCTGGG
>JALXFQ010000205.1 GCA_027067235.1 Gammaproteobacteria bacterium | reverse complement strand
CGGATGCCGGCGCAGGCATACGGAACACACTCGCTGTCAGTTGCCCGCCGAAACCAAGATCCCTGTCCCGGGTCAGAGCCGGTTCCTGCTTGCCCTGCACGCCGTACTGCTGGACCAGACCGGACCAGTCCTGGCCCGCCAGTAACGCCTTTGCCATGGCAGCCGCCTTGTCTCTGGCCATGCCCGCGGCGGCCTGGTCAAGCAATTGCTGCCGAATCTGCTGCCTGACGGCTTCGAAGGGCTGAATGGCCGACGCCTGGTGCTTGTTGACGCGCAAGGCCACCAGAGTTTCGTTGTCTGCTTCCACCGTATCGCTGTTGATACCCTCGTTCAGCACCTGCTCGGAAAAAGCCGCATCAATGATTTTCGGGTTGGCAAACAAGCCCTTGCCGCCGTTGCGGTCAAACAGTTCACTGGTTTGCACCCTGGCATTGATGGCCTCGGCCGCAGGCTGCAGACTGTCGGGTTGCTCGTACACCGTATTGTTCAATACTTCCGCCAGTTCGTAGAACTGGTTCTCGGCCTGCTCCTTGCGCACTGCCTGCAAAATCGTATCGCGCACCTCATCGTAGCTTTTTACCGCTTCCGGCCTGATCTCGTCCAGCTTGATGACATGATAGCCGAATGCGGTTTTTACTGGCCCGGAAATCTCTCCCTGCTGCATGGAAAAGACCTTGTTCTCGAATGCCGGGTCCATGACGCCCCTGCCGAAGAAACCCAGATCGCCGCCTTTTTTCGCCGATCCCGGATCATCGGAATTTTCCGATGCCAGGGCGGCAAAATCCGCACCCTGTGTGGCCTGTTCGGCCAGTTTTTGCGCTGTTGCCTTCGCCTTGTTCCATGTGGCGTCATCACCAGACGCGGCGATCAGTATGTGACTGGCCCTGCGCTGTTCCGCGCGGCGAAACTGCTCCTTGTTCTCTTCATAATACTCCCTGAGTTTTTCTTCCGCCGGCTGAATGCTTTTGGCCAATTCGGGGATGGATAACACCACATAGTCCACGCTGACCATCTCGGGGGAACGGTAGCTTTCCCTGTTGGCGTCATATTGCTGACGCATCTGCTGCTCGCCAACCTGTACCGAATCCCGATACAGGGACGGCTCGAACACGGCATACTGCATGTCCCGCTGCTGTCCTTTCAGGGCCAACAGCTGATTCACGCGGGAAGGAACAACAATGGCCGATTTTTCGTAGCCGGCAGCCGCCTGCTGCATGGCCTGCTCGGCGCGCACGCTGTTCTCGTATTGCGCCGCTGAACTGGTGCGAGTATTGACCAGCCGGGCATATTTCTCCGCCGAGAACTTGCCGTCAACCTGAAAGTCGGGGGTTTGCTGTATGACAGCATTGAGCTGCGCGTCCGACAACCGAAAACCGCTGTCGGTAATATCTTCACGCAACAGCTGCCGCTCGATCAGACTGTTCAGCACCTGCTGCTTGAAGGCGGGCTTTTCCACCATCTGCGCCGCCATCTTGGGACCGACCTGGCTGCGCAAGATCCGGGCCTGTCGATCCAGAGCATTTTTCAGCTGGCGGTCAGTAATCTTGATGCCATCGCCTTTGGCCACCACCACGGTCGATTGCGCCTCGAAATAGGAGTTTACTCCCCACAGGGCAAATGGAATGGATATCAGAATGACGATCAGCCAGGCGATCCAGCCTGATATGTTTTCTCGTATGGATGTAAGCATTGGCCCGTGTCTTTTTAATCGTTGGCAGGAGGCTTCAGAACGACGCCGCCGAACTAGAAAAGGCCACACACAGTGCGGCCTTCATTTCATCTAACAGGATGGCGGAGCGGACGGGACTCGAACCCGCGACCACCGGCGTGACAGGCCGGTATTCTAACCAACTGAACTACCGCTCCAGGTATTTGGTGGGTGCTGAGGGGATCGAACCCCCGACCCTCGCCTTGTAAGGGCGATGCTCTCCCAGCTGAGCTAAGCACCCGTGAAAGGCGCGCTACTTTACTGCATCTTTCAGGGCTTTGCCAGCCTTAAATTTGGGGGTTTTGGAAGCCGCAATCATGATCACTTCGCCGGTGCGGGGATTGCG
>JALXFQ010000204.1 GCA_027067235.1 Gammaproteobacteria bacterium | reverse complement strand
AATCAGATCGCGCGTCACGCCCGGCAGAATCAACTCGCTTTTCGGCGGCGTCATCAGCAGACCGTTGCTGACAATAAAGATGTTGCTGGCAGAGCCTTCGGTGAGCATGCCGTCGCGAAACAGTATGGTTTCCGCGCAATCCGCCTCCACCGCAGATTGCTTGTGCAGAACATTGGCCAGCAGGGATATGGATTTGATGTCGCAGTGCAGCCAGCGATCATCTACCGCCTTGATGCAGGGCACGCCGTCGGCCCGCTCCTGCGACGAGGGCTGTTTCAGATCGAACGCGAACGCCATCACGGTGGACGCAACATCGGCGGGAAAGGCATGATCCCTGGGCGCGACGCCACGCGTTACCTGCAGATAGATGGCCTGGTCGTCGCTGTCGCCAGCCGCCACCAGCCGCTGGAAAACAGCGCTCCAGCCGGCTTCGTCCAGCGGCTCGGTGATACCCACTTTCTGCAGATTGCCCGTCAGCCGCTGAAAATGCTGCGACAGTCGAAAGGGCCGGCGGCTGTATACCGGTATGACCTCGTAGATGCCGTCGCCGAATACGAAGCCGCGATCAAACACTGAAACGCGGGCCTGCTCGGGCGGCGTGAATTCACCATTCAAATAAACCAGACGGGTAGGCATGGGACTATCGGGTAGAAAATGCCGGAGCTAGAAGGATACTACACGCGCGCCCGATATGCCGGAAGATTTTACCTTGCTGACGATTTCACGCGCTTGCTTCTCCGACGCGTACGGCCCCACCAGCACCCGGTACAGCACGCCCTTGTCCGCCTGCTGGTGGCGCATGTGCACGGGCTGCACGCCTTTCAACAGCAGTTTTGCTTTCAGGCCGGAGGCATTTTTCCACACCGAAAACACGCCGGTCTGCACATAGATACCGGATTTCGGCAGCGCCGGCTCGGCCGCCCCCGTGAACGACGTCTGCGCCTTGCTGACGACTGTTGTTTCCGCCGGCGTTGGTACGGTATTGCGCCCAGAGCTGGCTGATTCTGTTTTAGTCTGCAGCGGCGCCGGAGTTTTCCTGCCTGCCTGACGCCACTTGCCGGGCTTGATCAGTTCGACCGTCACCGGCGCCGTGCCGGTAGCGATCACACCCAGTTTTTTCGCCGCTGTATAAGACAGGTCGATAATGCGATTCTTCCTGAACGGCCCGCGGTCATTGACGCGTACGATGGCGCTCTGGCCAGTCCTGCGATTGGTAACGCGCACATAGCTGGGCAACGGCAGGGTACGGTGCGCTGCGGTCATGGCGTACATGTTGTAGCGCTCGCCGATGGCTGTTTTGTGGCCGTGGAACTTGCGCCCGTACCAGCTGGCGATGCCCTGCTCCCGGTATGACTTGCGCGGTGACAGGGGACGGTACCATTTGAATCCGACACGATAGGGCCTGAGACTGCGCTTGTGCACCGTTTCCGGACGCGGTACCGCATCGGGAATCGCCGCCAGCTCGGCATCACTGGGCGCATGCGCGCCAGGGCCGTCATCGGCATAATATCCGCCCGAGCGCATGGTGCCACACCCGGCCAGAAACAGGGTGACAAAACCGGTGACAATGAATTTGCGCAACATCCTGGTCAATCCATGCGTTTCTTCAATTCCTGCGCCAGCAGCCATGCCGCCAGGGCGTAGTTGCGGCTGCTGTTGTAGCGCGTAATCACGTAAAAATTATTGAAACCCAGCTGATAATTCTTTCCGTTCGCTTCTTCATAGCCGAGCACGGTGGCTTTTTGCCTGCGCGAAACCTTGACCAGCGGCTTGACGCCCTTGTTCGCCAGCTGGGCGATGGTCATGTCTGGTTTCAGCTTGCGGTTGACCAGCTTCAGGCCCGCCTTGCGGGTAATTCTGGCCCTGACCACCACCGGCGCGTTTCTTTTCCAGCCGTGACGGGCAAAATAATTGGCTACGCTGCCAATGGCGTCGGCCTCGCTGTTGAGCAGGTCACGCTGGCCGTCGGCGTTGAAATCCACGGCATAGGCGCGATAACTGCTGGGCATGAACTGGGGCAGACCCAGGGCGCCGGCATAGGAGCTTTTCATTGCCGC
>JALXFQ010000203.1 GCA_027067235.1 Gammaproteobacteria bacterium | reverse complement strand
TGTCCACGGCGAGCCCGCGGCGCGTCTGAGCAGCCACGTTGCCCCGTGAAAGAGGCTTTTCTCGCAGCGTTGCAGTTTCTGACCCGGATTCCGGTGGGATCCAGCGCGGGCAGGCAAGGAACTTATGCCGGAGCTCCGGCCAATACGGCAGTATTTTATCCGCTGGTTGGCGCCGTGATAGGCGGCATACTGGCAGTGGCGGCGGCATTGTTGCCGCCTTTGACGGTCAGCGCTGCCCTGCTGCTTTCGATCTGGGTATTGCTCACCGGCGCCCTGCATCTGGATGGTCTGGCCGACAGCGCCGATGCCTGGCTGGGCGGCTTTGGCGATCGCGAAAGAACCCTGGCAATCATGAAGGACAGCGCCGTCGGCGTCGGCGGGGTGGTGGCTCTGGTGCTGGTGCTGTTGCTCAAATATGCCGCTTTGGGGGTCTTGCTGGAGCAGCATGACTACCTGGCTTTGCTGCTGGTTCCCGTGCTGGCGCGGGCGGCCTGCCTGGCTCTGTTGTTGACCACGCCCTATGTGCGGGAGAACGGCCTCGGCAGTGGTCTGGTCGATCGCATTAACGGCAATGCCGCCTGGGGCGTCATTGCTGGTGCGGCGCTGTTGTATCTCATTGTAGCCGGGTTCTGGCCGACAGCGGCTGCGGGCGTCGTTGCGGTTCTGTTGCGCTGGCTGATGTTGCGGCGCATTGGCGGCATCACCGGCGATACCATGGGTGGATTCATCGAGGTCATTGAAGCGCTGGCGCTGACAGGGTTTGTTTATGGATGAACAAGATTAAACAGAATTGCGAATCATTATCACTTGCATTATTATCGCGCCAGTTTATTAATGACTGGAGAGCGGAAAATGAAAAACAGTTTGATTGCATCAGCGATAGCCCTGTCCCTGCTACCGGCCAGCGCATCCATGGCAGGGGCGCTGGAACAACCGGGCCCGAGCAAGGGCGAGCTACTGAAAATTATTCAGCAACAACAGGAAGCCCTGAGCCAACTGGCGGAACAGGTAAACGCCTTGCAGAATCAGGCTGACGCCACGGAAGAAAAAGCCGCCGACCACAGCCAGAAATCAGCCTGGTCAGAAAATACCCGACTGGGCGGATATGGTGAGCTGCATTACACCAACACAGACAAAAAGGACGAGCTGGATTTTCACCGCTTCGTTTTGTTCTTCGGTCATGAATTTTCCGACAAACTGCGACTCTTTTCCGAGCTGGAACTGGAGCATGTGTTTATCGAAGACAGCGATGAAGGCGAATCCAGAGGCGAAGTGGAGCTGGAGCAGGCTTACATCGAAGGCGACATCAACGATAGGCTGACTGCGCGAGCGGGGCTGTTTCTGGTGCCGGTGGGCATTATCAACGAGACCCACGAGCCGCCGACGTTCTACGGCGTGGAGCGCAATCCGGTGGAGAAAAACATCATTCCCGCGACCTGGTGGGAAGGCGGGCTGGGCCTGACCACCCGGTTCGGGCAGGGCTGGAGCGCTGATTTCGCGTTCACCTCTGGTTTGAATACGCCCACCGAGGGTAAAAACGCGTTCAAAATTCGCAGCGGCCGCCAGAATGTGTCGGAAGCCAAAGCCAGTAATGGCGCAGTGACCGGGCGAATCAAATATACCGGCATTCCCGGCGTCGAGCTGGCTGCCACCGCGCAATACCAGAGTGATATAACGCAGGGAGAGTCGGATGTTTCTGCCACCCTGATCGAGACCCATGCGGCAATCCGCAAAGGCCGTTTTGGCCTGCGCGCCCTGTATGCTCAGTGGAATCTGGACGGCGAGGCGCCTGCCGCCGTGGGCCGTGATGAGCAGACCGGTTATTATGTCGAGCCGTCATTCAAACTGAATGACAAGCTGGGTTTTTTCGCCCGCTACAGCGTGTGGGACAACAACGCCGGCGATAGCAACGACAGCGAGCAAAAACTGGCGAATGTCGGCGTAAACTACTGGCCGCATGAAGATGTGGTGCTCAAATTCGACCTGCAGGATGATCCCGACAACGACGACAATGACGGCTTCAACCTTGGCATAGGCTATCAATTCTGAGATGAAAGCC
>JALXFQ010000202.1 GCA_027067235.1 Gammaproteobacteria bacterium | reverse complement strand
TGGGCAATATCAAGGTCATGCTGGATGCCTATGCCGAGGGCAAAACCGGCAAGCTGTGCATCGCCTACAATCGCTTCGTCAGCGCCATGACCCAGGAACCGACCGTGGAAACCCTGCTGCCGCTGGACCCCGGCGACAATGATGACGACATCAAGTATTACTGGGACTACATCTACGAACCCGAGGCCGAGCTGGTGCTGGACACCCTGCTTACGCGCTATATCGAGTCGCTGGTGTATCAGGGCGTGGTGGAAAACAAGGCCAGCGAGATGGCGGCCAGAATGGTGGCGATGAAGGCCGCGACCGATAACGCCGGTGAGCTGATATCCGAGCTGAAGCTGGTTTACAACAAGGCCCGGCAGGCGGCCATCACGCAGGAAATTTCAGAAATCGTCAGCGGCGCCGCTGCGGTTGAATAGAATAAAACCCCTATTTTGAGAGGCATATCATGAGTGCTGGACAAATCGTAGAAATTATCGGCGCGGTCGTCGACGTCGAGTTCCCGCGCGAGTCCGTACCCAAGGTTTACGACGCGCTGAATGTTACCGAGAGCGGCATTACGCTCGAAGTGCAGCAGCAACTGGGTGACGGCATTGTCAGAACCATCGCCATGGGTTCATCTGACGGCATGCGCCGCGGGCTGGAAGTCACCAATTCCGGCGAGCCGATTCAGGCGCCCGTCGGCCAGAAGACGCTGGGCCGCATCATGAATGTGCTGGGCGAGCCCATAGACAACAAGGGCGACATCGGCAACGAGGAAACCTGGCCCATACACCGCAAGGCGCCGGCTCTGGATGAGCAGGCCACAACCACCGAGATTCTCGAAACCGGCATCAAGGTCATCGACCTGGTCATGCCCATCGCCAAGGGCGGCAAGGTCGGCCTGTTCGGCGGCGCCGGCGTGGGCAAGACCGTGACCCTGATGGAGCTGATTCGCAACATCGCGGTGGAACATTCCGGCTTCTCGGTGTTTGCCGGCGTTGGCGAGCGCACCCGTGAAGGTAACGATTTCTATCACGAAATGGCTGAAGGCGGCGTACTGGACAAGGTGTCGCTGGTGTATGGCCAGATGAACGAGCCTCCCGGCAACCGCCTGCGCGTGGCGCTGACCGGTCTGACCATGGCGGAATACTTCCGCGACGAAGGCCGCGACGTACTCATGTTCATCGACAACATCTACCGCTACACCCTGGCCGGAACCGAAGTATCGGCGCTGCTGGGGCGGATGCCTTCCGCCGTCGGCTATCAGCCCACCATCGCCGAGGAAATGGGCGTGCTGCAGGAACGCATCACCTCCACCAAGACCGGTTCCATCACTTCGTTCCAGGCCGTCTATGTGCCGGCGGACGACCTCACCGACCCGGCGCCGGCGACGACTTTTGCTCACCTGGACGCAACCCTGGTGCTGTCCCGCCAGATTGCCGAGCTGGGTATCTATCCCGCGGTTGACCCGCTGGATTCCACCTCGCGCATACTTGACCCCAATGTTATCGGCCAGGAGCACTACGACGTGGCGCGCGCCGTGCAGGGCACGCTGCAGCGCTACAAGGAGCTGAAAGATATTATCGCCATTCTGGGTATGGACGAACTGTCCGAAGAAGACAAGCTCACCGTGGCGCGTGCGCGCAAGATTCAGCGTTATCTGTCCCAGCCGTTCTTCGTGGCGGAAGTGTTCACCGGCGCGCCGGGCAAATATGTTTCCCTCAAAGACACCATTCGCGGCTTCAAGATGATCGTCGATGGCGAGCTGGATGACATTCCGGAGCAGGCTTTCTATATGGTTGGCGTCATCGAGGAAGTCATGGAAAATGCCGAAAAGGCATAAAGCAGGTATTCAGCCATGGCAATGACCATACATGTCGATATCGTCAGCGCGGAGAAAGCCATCTATTCCGGCCAGGCCGAGATGGTTTATGCCGAGACGGTTTCCGGCGAAGTCGGCATTGCGCCGCGTCACACCCAGCTCATTGCGCAAATGCGGCCTGGCGAAGTGCGCTTGCACAACGATGGCAAGCAGGACGAAATGTTCTGGGTATCCGGCGGTATACTGGAAGTGCAGCCGCATCAGGTCACGGTGCTGGCGGATACCGCGGAACGCGCCGCCGACCTCGATGAGGCGCGCGCAAAAGAAGCCATCAAGCGCGCCGAGAAAGCCATGAAGGACAAAAAATCCAGCATCGACTTTGCCAAGGCCCAGGCCGAGCTGGCGGAAGCCATGGCGCAGCTGCGCGTGATCGACAAGCTCCGCAAGATCAAGAAATAACCTGCCGCGGGTTTTGCTGTGTCCGAACAGACGGTTAAAAAAGACAAGGTGGTAACGCTCACCTATACCCTGAAAGACGAGAACGGCGATATATTCGAATATCGCGACCTGCCGGTGTCCTATCTGCACGGCCATCATTCCGACATATTCCCGCAGATCGAGGCCGGTCTGTACGGCAGGAAAGTCGGCGATACCGTGACCATCCGCCTGTCCCCTGACGATGCCTTCGGCCAGCACGATGAATCGCTGACCTTCACCGACGACATCGACAATGTGCCGCCGCAGTTCCGCAAGCTGGGCGCCGAAGTCGAGGCCACCAACGACAAGGGCGAAACCAGAAGTTTTTACGTGACCCGGATTGACGACAAGACCCTTACCGTGGACGGCAACCATCCGCTGGCCGGCCAGCACGTGCAGTTCATCGTCACGGTCAAGGATATACGCGACGCTACCGCGGAAGAGCTGCGCAGCGGCATGCCTGCCGGCGGCGGCGTCGGACTCGCGTAAGCGCCCGGCGCTGCTATAATCCCAGTTTATCCGGGCCCGCAGCGGGGCCTTCCCATTCTCAGACAAGGCTGTAACATGGCTTTACATGTGGTTATCCTGGCCGCGGGCAAAGGCACGCGCATGCGATCAGACAGGCCCAAGGTTTTGCACGAAATTGCCGGCAAACCGATGCTGCACTATGTTATCGAGACCGCCCGGGCGCTGGATGCCGCGCAGATCCATGTGGTTTACGGCCACGGCGGCGACCAGGTTCGTGCGGCCAGCGCCCATTACCCGGTCAACTGGGTGGAACAGGCGCAGCAGAAGGGAACGGGTCACGCGGTTCAGCAAGTCGCGCCGCATATTCCTGATGACGCCACGGTGCTGGTACTCTATGGCGACGTGCCGCTGACGCAGGTCCAGACCCTCCAGTCCCTGATAGATGCAGCGGCGGCGGGTCATCTCGGCCTGCTGACCGCCATCCTCGATGACGCGGGCAGCTATGGCCGCATCCTGCGCGACGCGGACAATTCTGTTGTGGCTATCGTCGAATACAGGGACGCGACCGCCGAGCAGCGCGCCATCCGGGAGATCAATACCGGAATGCTGGCCGCTCCCGCCGGCAGGCTGAAGCAATGGCTGTCCGCCATTGACGCGGACAATGCCCAGGGCGAGTATTATCTCACCGACATTATCGGGCTGGCGGCGGCGGACGGCGCTGAAGTCGTAACCTCTCATCCCCAACATGCCTGGGAAGGCGACGGGGTTAATTCCCGCCAGGATCAGGCGCGGCTGGAGCGTATTTACCAGGGCCTGCTGGCAGAGGCGCTGCTGGCCGATGGCGTCACCATCGCTGACCCCGCGCGCATTGATATTCGCGGCTCCCTTGCCTGCGGGCAGGATGTTTTCATTGACGTCAATACGGTGTTTCTGGGCGAGGTGACCCTGGGCGACGGCGTCACTGTCGGCCCCAACACGATTATCGATGGCTGCCGCGTCGCCGCCGGGACCCATATTCGGGAAAACTGCGTGCTGGAGCGGTCGGTCATCGGCGAAAACTGCACTATTGGCCCGTTTTCGCGTGTCCGGCCCGAATCCGATCTTGCCGCCAGAGTGCATCTCGGCAATTTCGTCGAGCTGAAAAAAGCGCGCGTGGCCGAAGGTACCAAGATCAATCACTTGAGCTATGTGGGCGATGCCATCGTTGGCCGCGATGTCAATATCGGCGCCGGGACCATCACCTGTAACTACGACGGCGCCAACAAGCATCTGACTGAAATCGGCGATGACGTGTTCGTCGGCTCCGACACCCAGCTGGTGGCGCCGGTGAAAGTGGGCAGGGGCGTCACTATCGGTGCCGGCACCACGGTAACGCGGGATATTCCCGATGATCTGCTGTGTATCAGCCGGGTTCCGCAACAGCACATCGAGGGCTGGCAGCGGCCCCGGAAAAAAAGGCGCTGAGCCATGTGCGGTATAGTCGGCGCCATTTCCACGCGCGATATCGTTCCGGTTCTGCTGGATGGCTTGCGGCGGCTGGAATACCGCGGTTACGATTCGGCCGGTCTGGCGGTGCTCGACGCTGACGGCGCCCTGGCGCGCGAGCGTGAAACCGGCAAGGTCATTGAGCTGGAGCGCAGCGTCCGCGCATCGGGCCTGAACGGCAAGATCGGCATTTCCCATACACGCTGGGCCACCCACGGCAAGGTTACCCGCTCCAATGCCCATCCCCATGTCGCCGATGGCAGGGTGGCGGTGGTGCACAACGGCATCATCGAAAACTTTCAGCAACTGCGCGAGCAGCAGACCGGCCAGGGCTTCAGCTTTACCTCGGAAACCGATACCGAGGTCATCGTGCACCAGATTTCCCGCTATCTGGCTCAGGGCCTGGATCTGCGGCTGGCAGTCAGCCGCGCGGTAGCCGACCTGGACGGCGCCTACGCCCTCGGCGTCATCGCCGACAGCGAGCCCGGGCGTCTGATCGCGGCGCGCAAGAGCAGCCCGCTGATTGTTGGTCTGGGCAACGGTGAATATTTCATAGCCTCCGACATGGCGGCGCTGATTGCCGTGGCGCAGGAATATATCGTGCTGGAAAGCGGCGACATTGCCGAACTGACCCTGGATGGCGTCGCCCTGTACGATGCCGACGGCAACCGCGTCGAGCGCGAAGTGCGCAGGAGCAGCCTCACCGCCGACTCGGTGGAGCGCGGCGAATACCGCCACTACATGCTCAAGGAAATCAACGAACAGCCGCGCGCCGTTGCCGACACCCTGACGGGCCGGGTCGCCGGCGACCATCTGCTGGTCGAATCATTTGGCGCCGGCGCGGTGGACATATTCGACCAGATCGATGCCGTGCAGGTACTGGCCTGCGGCACCAGTTTCCACGCCGGGCTGGTGGCCAAATACTGGATGGAAACCGAGGCCGGCCTGCGTTGCGACGTGGAAGTTGCGTCAGAATTTCGTTATCGCAAGCACGTCATGTCGCCCCATACCCTGGTGGTGTGCATTTCCCAGTCGGGTGAAACCGCCGATACCCTGGCCGCCCTGCAGGAAGCGCGGAAGCAGGGCGCGAAGTATGCGCTCGCTATCTGCAATGTACCGGAAAGTTCGCTGGCGCGGGAATCTGACCTGCTGCTCATGACCCATGCCGGGCCGGAAATCGGCGTCGCCTCCACCAAGGCATTTACCACCCAGCTGGTGGCGCTGATGCTGCTGGTGGTGGCGCTGGGCCGGCGCAATGGCAATATGAGTGAAACGCGCGAGCATGCAATCATCCGCTCGCTGCTGCAACTACCCGCCGAGATCGAAAACGCCATCAAACTGGAAGACGCCATCCGGGACATGGCCAATCGTTTCGTCAGCAAGCACCACGCCCTGTTCCTTGGTCGCGGAACCCATTATCCCATCGCCATGGAAGGCGCGCTCAAGCTCAAGGAGATCTCCTATATTCACGCCGAGGCCTACCCCGCAGGCGAGCTGAAACACGGCCCGCTGGCGCTGGTGGACGACGCCATGCCGGTCATCGCGGTGGCGCCCGATGACGCCCTGCTGGACAAGCTGAAATCCAACCTGGAAGAGGTCAAGGCGCGTGGCGGCAAGCTCATCGTCTTTGCCGCCAGGGGCGCGGGCATCAAGGCCGATGACAATACCGAGGTCATCGAGCTGGATGAAATCCCGGAAAGCGTTTCGCCCATTGTCTACACCGTGCCGTTGCAGTTGCTTGCGTACTACGTGGCTATCATCAAGGGAACGGATATCGAC
>JALXFQ010000201.1 GCA_027067235.1 Gammaproteobacteria bacterium | reverse complement strand
ACGGTCGTCGGCCCAGATATAGTCGCGCAGGGGCTGGCCGGTCTGGCTGGTCTCGGCGATGAGGCGACCCTGGCTGTCGTAGTGATATACCGTCTCCGTGCCATCGGCCAGTGTTTTGCGGGTGCGCTGGCCGCTGGCGTTGTAGGTGTATTGTGCTTTTAACTGGCCGTTGCCGAACAGTTTCCACAGCCGGCCGCGCTGGTTGTACTGGAAAGCGCGCTGGCCGCCGTGGTCGCTGAGGGTGTTGCCCGCCGGGTCAAGCTGGACGGCCTGGTTGTCGCGTTGGGTCATGCGGTTGCTGTACATGTGTTTGGCGTCTGCACCAGCCGGTTGCCGGCGCCGTCGAGGCTGTATTGGGTGGTAAAGCCGTGGGCGCCGATATCCGCCGCCAGCGGCAAGGACCCGGCCAGAGACAACAGACCGCCCGCCGCGGCCAGCGCGGGTATGAAGCGGCGGTAGTTTGAACGGGCCGGGTTCATGGGTTTATTGTTTGTCGGGTTGAGGGTTGGGTTTCATGGTTTTGGATTCATTCTGTTTTGATGCGTGGGTTGTTGGGCTTGACCACAAATTACGAGATATGACGCCTCCAAAACCACTCGAGTCGGCTAAACATATACCCAGCCAAAGAAGCATTTATCAGAGGCATAAATAGCCTAAAATACAAATCCTTTCCACCATTGAGGCTTTCACTCCCAAACTCTGATAATGCTATAGAAACCAATATACCAAAAAACGGTAAAATCCTTCCAATCACATTAAGGTTAACTACTCTGCCTAATAAATAGGCACCAAAAAAGCCAGAAGCAACCAGAACCAGACCAATTACAGATAATGATGTTTTTAACAGGCCGTAACCTAGAAATGTCAGACCCAAGATAACAGGATACCATGATTGCCAATATCGACCGTTACGATCAAATATGTTATCTATACTTGCAATAATATCAATAATAATAGTAATAACCATAAAAACGATGATCATTATATATGATATCCTTACAAGTGAAGTAATACCACTCAACATTGACAAAATAATCATCACCACAGTAATCACAAGAAACACAATCCAGAAAAGAAAAACTTTAAAACCTCTTATATTCGATTTCACCGCCAACCTCCCGGCCATCCGCATTCATACCAGCAGATCGGGTGCTGCGGTACATAGTAACTAAGTGGTGGATCACTTCCTCGTTCACCTACGTAATCTGACAAGCACTTTCTTGCACAATTGTCATTTGGACTATCACCAAATTCATTGCATAGCCAATTTAATGCGCTCCCTTCGCAAGTATCTTCAGGATATTGATCGCATTTAGTGTACGTTGGGTCATACGGCAAGGGCCTGGGAGGGTTGCGTGGCGGGTACGGCTTGCAGATAAATCCACCTCCAGTACCATAAATTGCCCTATTGCCTGGAGGACAGAATGGAGCAAGTCCCGTCAGATCGGCACCAACAACCGGATTCCCCCCAACATACCCAAAGGTATTGATCCCCCCATCCAGCCCAATCGGATCACTGGTGATATAGCGCCCGGTCTCCGGGTCGTAATAGCGGTGCCAGTTGTAGTGTAACCCCGATTCCCCATCGAAGTATTGCCCGGGAAAGCGCAGGTTGACGACGGTGGCGCTGCCGTCTCCGTCGGGGTCTTCGTTGGCGGCCTGTTCGCCGAAGCCCACGCTGTCGTTGCGCCAGATGATCTGGCTGGCCTGGTCCATACCGATGCGCGGCGTATTCAGGTGGTCGCTGAACAGGTAGATGATGTTGTCGTTGTGCAGTTTGCCGGCGGCGTCTCTGTGGGTTTCGATCTGGGCGACGGGACGGTCGTCGGCCCAGACATAGTCGCGCAGGGGCTGGCCGGTCTGGCTGGTTTCGGCGATGAGGCGGCCCTGGCTGTCGTAGTGGTATACCGTCTCCGTGCCATCGGCCAGTGTTTTGCGGGTGCGCTGGCCGTTGGCGTTGTAGGTGTATTGCGCCTTGAGTTGGCCGTTATCGAACAGTTTCCACAGACGGCCGCGCTGGTTGTACTGGAAAGCGCGCTGGCCGCCGTGGTCGCTGAGGGTGT
>JALXFQ010000200.1 GCA_027067235.1 Gammaproteobacteria bacterium | reverse complement strand
GGCTTGCGTACTGGCCTGCCCCACCAGCGCCCGGCTGTATGGCGATGTGCATGATCCGCAGTCCGACGTTTCGGTGAAAATACGCGAAGAAGGCGGTTACCAGTTGATGCCGGAATGGGGAACGCACCCGGCCAACCACTATCTGCCGCGTCGCAAAACCCGCATTCGCATTCATGAAGATGAACTGGTGCGCGCAGACAACCCGCTGGAAAAAGAGAAAATCACCAGGCTGCCTGCCGACGAGTCAACCCTCGACGACATCACCAGCTGGTAGCCAGAACCGTATATTCAGGAGCACAACATGCATCCCGCATTTTCTGTCATATTTTTAACAACGCTGATTGGCGTCGGTCAGGGGCTGTTCCTGGCGTTGTTTACCGGCCAGGTCTATTCGCTGGCCAGGTTGCTGCCAGCGCAGGACAGCCAGACGTTTTACGCTGTTGGCAGCGCGCTGGCGCTGGCTTTTCTGATACTGGGCCTGGTCGCCTCGTTTTTTCACCTTGGCCACCCCGAACGCGCCTGGCGCTCGGCAGCCAAATGGCGCACTTCATGGCTGTCGCGCGAAGTTATTGTGCTGCCGGTCACCATGTTTCTGATTTTCCTGTATGGCGCGCTGCACTATTTTGGCGTTACTCAACCCCTGTTTGTGATTCAGGGCTCGCTACCGGTTGACCCGACGCTGATCGTTGGCGTACTGGCCACCATCAGCACCTTTTTACTGTTTCTGTGTACGGGGATGATCTACGCCAGCCTGCGTTTTTTGCAGGAATGGCACAGCGCGCTGACTGTTTTCAATTATATTCTGCTGGGCGCGGCATCCGGCTTCATGCTGGCCACGGCATGGTCGGCGACCATGGGCATCCATCTGGTGGGTTTCTTCGGCGCCTGGGCTGTTATTCTCACTCTGGCGGGATTTGCGTCCAGAATGGCTTCGTTGATTCGCAACAAACGCATCAAGCGCAAATCAAGCATCCAGTCCGCCATTGGCGTACGGCACAACCGTATTGTTCAAAAATCGCAAGGCTTCATGGGCGGCGCATTCAACACCCGTGAATTTTTCCACGGCAAGAGCAGAGCCATACTGAAAGGCGTCAAATACGGCTTTATCGTATTGACCTTCATTGCCCCCGTTCTGATGGTCGCCATCGCTTACAAGACCGAGTCGGACACGCTCGCCCTGTGGGCCTTCGTCGTTCAATACATCGGCCTGTTGATGGAGCGGTGGTATTTTTTTGCAGACGCCAGCCATCCGCAGAATATCTACTATCAGAGTATTGCGTGAGCGCCCGCGGGTGAGGAAGATGCTGGTACTGCGGCTCTCGACGGCTTAACACCATCCATGGCAAAAAAAGGCGGGCATCTAGCCCGCCTTTCTCAAACCATTCGAAGCAGTGATTTAGTGGGACAGCACCCAGTGAACCAGCTTCTTGGCTTCTTCCGGCGTAACCGCAGCATTGGGCGGCATCGGCACATCGCCCCATACGCCCACGCCACCGTCCACAACCTTCTTGGCCAGACGGTCTTCCGCCTCGGCGTCACCCTTGTATTTGGCGGCAACGTCTTTATAAGCCGGGCCAACAATCTTGGCTTCGATACTGTGACAGCCCATGCAACCCTTGGCGGTAGCCAGATCCTGCATTTCGTCAGCAGCAGCCACGCCAGACAGACCCAGTACTGAAACGGCTGCAACAGCCATAGCAATTTTTTTCATCATATCCACTCCATGTAAATTTAGGGGCACGGGAGAATAACACAAATCCACGGTTTTTTGAGGTCAGCGCTGGTTTTTTTGTGGGCATAAACACCTCGAGACTGGCCGCTGTATCTGACAAATGCCGGTATGGCCGGTACCGTAAACGACTTAAGGAACCTCTGAACAAGCCCACCACCCACTGATTCTCAGCCCAAAATCCGAGTTTCGAAGCGCTCAGGGCGTTATTTCCCTCATTTTATTCGTTTTTCCTGTGATTTCCGCCTTTTCGGGCGCAACTCTCCCCCGGTCATGCCAGCTTGTGCCGGAATTGATAGAGGTTCGCCAGGGCAAACAGGGTGTATAGCTGCTGGGTATT
>JALXFQ010000199.1 GCA_027067235.1 Gammaproteobacteria bacterium | reverse complement strand
GCCAGTGGTATTTGGCTGCCAGCTGCCCATGAAAACCGTGCAAAACAAGCTGAAACAGGCATTCGTCAACCGCGGTTGGAACGCGAAATGGGTCGGCAACGGTCACCTGATCGGCAAGATTATCGTGCGTAACAAGCACACTCTGGTGGTCGATGTCCGCTACAACACGCGCCAGTTCGATATCAATTTCAAAAACAGCGATAATCTCAAATACCGGGTCAGGGACGGCGTGCAGTATATTCACTCCAATGCCAACAAATGGATGATGAACGTCAACAACGATGCCAGAAAACTGCTCTCATCCAAATGCCATTGAGCATCAAAACAAACACAACAACCGGGAATAGCACATGAAAATGATTACAGCCATCATCAAACCTTTCAAACTGGATGACGTACGCGCCGCCCTGCATGACATCGGCGTGCAGGGCATGACCGCCACCGAAGTCAAGGGCTTCGGCCGCCAGAAAGGCCACACCGAACTGTACCGGGGCGCCGAATACACGGTGGATTTCCTGCCCAAGGTGAAACTGGAGGTTGCTGTGGCCGCGGACAAGGCCGAGGAAGTCATGGAAACCATCGCCAGCGCTGCCCGCACCGGCAAAATCGGCGACGGCAAGATTTTCGTTTCCAACGTCGAAGCCGTGGTGCGCATCCGCACCGGCGAAAAGGACGACGACGCCCTGTAAACCTGAACCTGCCAAATCAAAGGGGATTATGATGAAAAAAATAAGCCGCATCAAAGCGGCATTCATGGCTGCGTGTCTTGCCACCCTGCCGAACCTCGCTTTCGCTGCCGATGAAATCAGCGGCGCCGATACCGCATGGATCATGACCTCCACCGCTCTGGTGCTGATGATGACCCTGCCGGGACTGGCCCTGTTCTATGGCGGCCTGGTACGGGTCAAGAATGTACTCTCTGTGTTCATGCAGTGCTTCGCCATTGCCGGCGTTGTTTCCATACTCTGGGTACTGTTTGTCTACAGCCTGGCGTTTGGCGACGGCGGCTCGGCCAACGCCTGGATCGGCGGTTTCGGCAAGGCATTCTTTGCCGGCGTCGGCCGCGAAACAGCGACCGGCAGCCTGCCGGAAAGCGTGTTTTCCATGTTCCAGCTCACTTTCGCCATCATCACGCCGGCGCTGATCGTCGGTGGTTTCGCCGAACGCATGCGCTTTGCCGCCATGCTCGCGTTCTCAATCATCTGGTTGATTGTTGTCTATGCGCCCATAACGCACTGGGTCTGGGGCGGCGGCTGGCTGCAGCAAATGGGCCTGCTGGATTTTGCCGGCGGCACCGTGGTGCACATCACCGCCGGCGTATCGGCGCTGGTGGCGGCGCTGGTACTGGGTAATCGCGCCGGTTTCCCGAAAACGCCGATGCCGCCGCATAACCTGACGCTGACCGTGGCCGGTGCCGGCATGTTGTGGGTGGGCTGGTTCGGCTTTAATGGCGGCAGCGCGCTCGCCGCCAACGGCGACGCCGGCATGGCGATCTTCGTTACCCATTTGTCTGCCTCCGCCGGCGCCACCATGTGGATGCTGATGGAATGGCTGAAGTTCGGCAAGCCCAGTACCCTGGGCATCGTCACCGGCATGGTGGCCGGTCTCGGCACCATCACCCCGGCCTCCGGCTTCGTCGGCCCCATGGGCGGCATCACTATCGGCCTGCTGGCGGGCTTCATCTGCTTCAACGCTACCCAGATCATCAAGCAAAAGCTGCATATCGACGACTCGCTGGATGTTTTCCCGGTGCACGGCATCGGCGGCATACTCGGCACTTTCCTTGCCGGCATTTTTGTCTCGTCGCAACTGGGCGTGTTCTCCGGCGCGGGCCTGGCCGAAGGCATGACCATGGGCAGGCAGGTGGGTGTGCAGATCACCGGCATCCTCGCCACCGGCATCTGGGCCGGCGCCATTACCTGGATTACGCTGAAAATGCTTGATGCCGTCATGGGCATACGGGTTTCCGCGGAAGACGAGTCCCAGGGCCTGGATATCGCCGAGCATGAGGAACGGGGGTATATTATTTAGGCTGGAGCGCAGGGGCGGCTTTAGCCGCCCCTGCGATTTCGCTCATCCGTGCACCAGCGTACCCACGCCGGAGTCGGTAAATACCTCCAGCAGCACCGCATGCGGCACACGGCCATCGACGATGTGCGCGCTGGTTACGCCGCTGGCCACGGCGTCGAGGGCGCATTGTATTTTCGGCAACATGCCGCCCTGGATAGTGCCGTCTTCGATCAGGCCGTTGACATCGGTGCGATTCAGGCCGGTGAGCAGCTCGCCCTGCTGGTCCAGCACGCCGGGCGTATTGGTCAGCAGCATGAGCTTTTCCGCGCCCAGGGTGATCGCGAGTTTGCCTGCCACGGTGTCGGCGTTGATGTTGTAGGACTCGCCCTTGGCGCCGACGCCGATGGGCGCGATGACCGGGATAAAGGCCTGCTTGTCCAGGATCGCCACCACGGAAGGGTCCACGCTGGCCACTTCGCCGACATGGCCATAGTCGATGATTTCACTCGGCGCATCCTTGCGTTTCGCGGAAATTTTCTTCGCCCGGATCATGCCGCCGTCCTTACCGGAAAGCCCCACCGCCTTGCCGCCGTGGGCGTTGATCAGGCTGACGATCTGCTTGTTGATGAGGCCGCCCAGCACCATTTCGACGATGTCCATGGTCTCGCTGTCGGTGACGCGAATGCCGTCGATGAACTTGCTCTCCTTGCCCACACGCTCCAGCAGGCCGGAAATTTGCGGCCCGCCGCCATGCACCACCACCGGGTTCATGCCCACCTGTTTCATCAACACCACATCACGGGCGAAATCATGTTTCAGTTGCTCGTCGACCATGGCGTTGCCACCGAACTTGATGACGATGGTCCTGCCCTGAAACTGCTGCATATAGGGCAGCGCTTCGGTCAGTACCTCGGCTTTCTGCCGGGAACTGCATTTGCTGATTGGCATGGGATGGCTCCGGAAAATTTCGCTGAAGTATAGCGCAGGCCGTAATCCGCGCACCACAGCAAAGCAGGGTTTTGATTTCTGCTGGCGCGGAGTAGCTGAATATTGCTAGTATGACCAGCGTTTGCCAGGACGGCAGCCCTCATAGGGGTGGCCGTCAAACGCGATTCATCTCACAGGAGGACAACATGACCAAAGACGAATTTTTAGCCAAAGCCCATGAATCCATTGAGCGGCAACAAGCCAGAATTACCGAGCTGAAAGACCGGCTGAAGGAAGAAACCGGAGAAACGGCGGAAGATATCAGGGAGGCCATCGCCAACCTCGAGCCAAAACTGGAACAGGCCAGGGCCAAGGCGGCGGAAATCGCCGCAGCGGCGGATGACAAATGGGACGAACTGAAAGACTCCGTCGAGGAAGGCTGGGACAAGCTGGCCAGCCAGTTCGAAAGCGGCTGGGACAGCCTCAAGGGTTCGGTCAAGCGATTTTTCAGCTGAGCCACGCCCCCGCCAGCACGAGAGCGAGCAACGCGGGGAATACCCTGACAGCTTGCGTCGTTTGACCGCCGCATAAAAAAGGCCAGGGATAACTATCCCCGGCCTTTCTGCTCAAACCCGCGATTCGGGCTTTATTCCACGTTGACCGAAATCTTCTTCGGCTTGACTTCTTCCTTCTTCGGCAGCACCAGCTCCAGCACGCCGTCCTTGTATTTGGCCTGCACCTTGTCTTCTTCCACATCCTGCGCCAGCTTCACGCTGCGGATGTATTTGCCGTAGCGGCGTTCCTGCCGGATGACGCGGCCCTGATCGTCTTTTTCCACATTCTCGGCCTTGCGCTCGGCGTTGATGGTCAATACGCCTTCATGCACGGTCACGTCGATGTCGTCCTGGCTGACGCCGGGCAGATCGACAACGATCTTGTAGGAATCGTCCTGTTCGACGATATCCATGGCCGGAATCATGCCGCCTGCGGTCTTTTCCTCACCGCTTCGCACGGGGCGGAAAAAGTTTTCAAACAGGTCTTCATAGACGCCGGGCCAGCGCGGCTCAACGCCGCCTTTGATAATTGCACTCATAATCGTTACCTCCGGGTAGTGTTCATTGTTGTCTGCATATATGGGAATCGTCGTTTCAATTTCA
Source organism: Gammaproteobacteria bacterium (assembly GCA_027067235.1). GTDB lineage: Bacteria > Pseudomonadota > Gammaproteobacteria > QOAV01 > QOAV01 > QOAV01. Next base: position 1,948 of record JALXFQ010000199.1, on the reverse strand, counting down.
AGACGTTCCTGTAAAATTCGCCGCTTTCCCATTCCCGAAGATGCCGACGTGAAACAGCAGATCGCCACATTGTTGTCCTCCGCCATTGCCCGGCTCCAGGCCGACGGCAGGCTGCCGGCAGAGCTGCAGCCGCGCATTCAGGTGGAGAACGCCCGCAACAAGGCGCACGGCGATCTGGCCAGTAACGTGGCGCTGATGCTGGCAAAGCCTGCGGGAATGAACCCGCGCGAGCTGGCGCAACTGATCGTCGACGCCCTGGCGCCAGATCCGGCAGTGAAATCGGTCAATATAGCCGGCCCCGGCTTCATCAACTTCTTCATCGAAAACGCGGCGCTGAGCGACGTCATTAGCGTCATTGAACAGGCCGGCTGCAGCTTCGGCCATTGCGACGCCGGAAAAAAGGAAAAAGTCATCCTCGAATACGTCTCCGCCAACCCCACCGGCCCGCTGCATGTGGGCCACGGTCGCGGCGCGGCTTATGGCGACGCCCTGCGGCGCCTGCTCGGCGCGGCCGGTTATGACGTGCACAGCGAATACTATGTCAACGACGCCGGGCGACAGATGGACATACTGGCCGTTTCGGTGTGGCTGCGCTATCTGGACCTGGCCGGGGAGGCGGGCATCGCTTTCCCCCCGAACGCCTACCAGGGCGATTACATCTGGGACATCGCCGCCACCCTGCACCGCGAGCATGGCGACGACTATCGCGTCACGGCGCTGGATCTCGACAGTCTCCCCGGCGACGATGACGAGGCGAAGATGGACGCTCTCATCGCCCGCGCCCGCGAATTGCTGGGCGAAGAAAAATACGCCTTTGTGCATCATCTGGCCCATTCCACGCTGGTGGACTATATCCGCGACGACCTCAACGAATTCCGCGTCGAATACGACGCATGGTTTTCGGAAAAATCACTGATGGATTCCGGCGCCGTGGACGCGGCCGTGGAAAAACTCAGGGCCAGCGGCCATGTATACGAAAAAGACGGCGCCTGGTGGTTTCGCTCTACCGATTTTGGCGACGAAAAAGACCGCGTGGTGGTGCGCGACAACGGTGTAAAGACTTACTTCGCTTCCGACATCGCCTATCACCTGAACAAGCAGGAGCGCGGCTTTGAACACATGATCGACATCTGGGGCGCTGATCACCACGGCTACGTGCCACGGGTAAGGGCGGCGATGCAGGCGCTGGGGCAGAACCCGGACAGCCTGGAAGTGCTGCTGGTGCAATTCGCCGTGCTTTATCGCGGCGGCAAAAAGATCCCCATGTCCACGCGCAGCGGCGAGTTCGTGACCCTGCGCGAGCTGCGCCATGAAGTGGGCACCGACGCCGCGCGCTTTTTCTACGTCATGCGCAAGGCCGAACAGCACATGGATTTCGACCTGGATCTGGCCAAATCACAAAGCAACGAAAACCCGGTGTATTATGTGCAATATGCCCACGCCCGCATCGCCAGCGTATTCCGGCAACTGGGCGATAAGGGCTTTGTCTACGCACGCGATGAGGCTGATCTGGCGCGGCTGGACAACGACGCCGAACAGAGCCTGATCGACCAGCTCAACCGCTATCCGGAACTGATCCGTTCCGCCGCCGCCAAACGCGAACCGCATCAGATCGCCTATTTTCTGCGTGAAACCGCGCAGGCGTTCCATTCCTATTATAATGCGCACCAGTTTCTGGTGAATGACGCCGGCCTGCGCAACGCCCGTCTGGCCCTGATAAAGGCGACACAGCAGGTCATCGCCAACGGCCTTGATCTACTCGGCGTCAGCGCGCCGGAAACCATGTAACCGCGGAATACCCATGGCGAAAAGAAAACGCAAAACCCACGCCAGACGCAGGAACACCGGCCCCAAAAAAAGCCGTTTTTCCTCCGGCGCGATACTGTCGATACTGCTGACAGGCGTTGTTATCGGCCTGATGATTGCCTTCGGCGCCTATGTCTATACC
>JALXFQ010000198.1 GCA_027067235.1 Gammaproteobacteria bacterium | reverse complement strand
CTCTCTGTTCATGGCGCGGGATCATCTGGGCCAGAAGCCGCTGTATTATTTCCATGCAGGCGAGCGGCTGGGTTTTTGCTCGGAGATCAAGGGCCTGCTGGCGCTGGATGAGGATCTGCGCCAGCTCAACCACGAGGCGCTGTACGAATACCTGAGCCTGCGCATCATCACTGCGCCGCGCTCCATGATGCGCGACATCAAAAAACTGCCGCCGGGGCATTGCCTCAGCTTCAGGGACGGCAAGCTGGAAATTTCCCGCTACTGGGATCTGGATTACCGGTCAAAATCGCCGTTGTCTTTCGACGACGCGCTGGATGCGCTGGAAGAAAAGCTGGAAGAAACCGTGCGCTACCATCTGGTGTCCGACGTGCCGGTGGGTGCCTTTCTCAGCGGCGGCATGGATTCCAGCCTGATCGTCGCCATGATGAGCAAGATCACCGGCGAGCCGGTAAAAACCTTCTCCGGCGACGTGCCGTACGAAGGCTACAGCGAGCTGCCGTATTGCCATATCGTCGGTGAATGCTGCGCCACCGATCCGCACGAAATGACCATCGAACCGACCCTGATGCGCACCTTGCCCGATCTGGTCTGGCACCTGGACGAGCCATCGGATTCGCTGTCTACCTGCATGTATCATATTTCGGCGCTGGCGCGTAAAAAGGTGAAAGTGGTGCTCGGCGGCGACGGCGGCGACGAGCTGTTTGGCGGCTATGACCGCTATTACGGCAATCGCTACGTCAGTTATTACGCCATGCTGCCGGAGGTTGTGCGCCGCCACGTCATGCCGAAGCTGATCAAGCTCATGCCGGAGGGATTCTGGTACAAGAGCATCAGCCATCAGCTCAAGTGGATGAACACTTTGTCGTTTTTCGAGGGCGGCAGGCGCTACGCCAAGTCGCTGGGCTATTTCTATTTCTCCGACCAGTACCGCCAGCAGCTTTATACCGACCAGTTCCAGCAGGCGGTGGGCATGTTCGACCCGGAATCTTCCATCGTCAGCCATTATGACAACGCCCTGGCCGACGACATGGTTGATCGCATGCTGTATACCGACTCCAACACACGCATGGTGGATCATCCGGTGATGATTTCCGACCGCATGACCATGGCGCACGGGCTGGAATCGCGCGCGCCGTTCATGGATCACAAACTGGCTGAGTTCTGCGCCGCGCTGCCGAGCAATTACAAGGTCAGGGGCCGCAAGTTGCGCCACATCCAGATCGAACTGGTGCGGCGCTATTTCCCCGACAGGCTGGTGAACCGCAAAAAGCAGGGCTTTTCGTCCGCGCTGACCTATTTGTTGTCGGAAGAATACAGCCGCATTTATCAACTGTATCTGCAGGATTCACGGCTGGTACAGGCCGGTCTGATCCGGCATGAGGCCATCAAGAATCTGCTGGACGAGCACCAGGCGAAAAAGGCCGATCATGGTCAGCGTTTGTGGCAGTTATGCAATGCGGAAATCTGGTATCGCATGTATATCGAGCGGGTGGGGAAGGAGCAGATTCGCGAGCAACTGCTGGCCGCCTGAGAACTATTGGGCTGTCTTTTTCCTGAGCGGTTTGTTTTTGGCACCGCTCTTCTTTTGATGTTTATTCTTCAGCGTATTCTTTGCGGGTTTTTCCCCGCTGACTGTTTTCTCCGGTGCCGTTTCCGGTTTTTTCTCAGCTTCCGGCTTCGGCGTCCACAGAAACAGCCGGGGGTTCACCCGCGCATTGTTCAGGCTCAGCGACCAGTGCAGATGCGGTCCGGTGGCGCGGCCGGTGCTGCCCACCTTGCCGATGACATCGCCGCGTTTCACCGCATCGCCTTTTTTGACATCGATCCGGCTCAGATGGCACATCATGGACACCAGCCCCTGGCCGTGGTCGATCATCACCGTATTGCCGTTGAAGAAATAGTATCCGGTTGCGGCGATGACGCCGGCGGCGGGGGCGATTACCGGGCGGCCCGCTGGCGCGGCGATATCCAGACCGCTGTGCGGATTGCGCGGCTTGCCATTGAAAACGCGGCGCAGGCCGAATGAACTGCTCAGTTCGCCTTTCACCGGTTGTTTCAGCGGCAGAGTCACCGGCTCGATATCACGCCAGTGATTGTAAACGGCGTCCATTTCGGCGCGTTCCCGCTTGATGCGTTTCAGCGTTTTGCGGTCCGGGTCCACCTGATTTTTGTTGGCTATGCTGAGGTGCTGGGTGCGGTACTGTTTTGGCGCCACGCTGAACTTGAACTGGCGCGGTTTGTCCTCGCCGGGTTTTTGCACGGTAAAAAAATACTGGCCGGGAATCAGATCCAGCGGCAGACCGATGACGGCCTTCCAGTGTTTGCTGTCCTTCACCACCATGGCCCGGTTACGCCCGAAACGCGCCACTGGCCGCTCTTCGCCGGCGGCGCCCAGGTCGAACACGGCGACGCCGCCGGGGACCACTTCGGAATGGGGCAGGCTGGCGGCTCTGGCAGTGATCGCGCCCAGCAGCATCGCGGCGCCGAGCAGAAATCGGAACCGGCGGAAGGGCGGGCAATTCATGGCTTGATTTCCTCGACCAGACAGTCCGCGCTGCCGTCGTGAAAGCGCACGCGTATCCTGTCGTTGTTTTTCAGCAGACTGGCGCTGCCGATCAGTTCGCCGCCGGGCAATTTATTGACCAGGGTATAACCGCGCGCCAGCGTGGCCAGCGGACTGACGGTTTCCAGTTCGCCAGTGAGTTTGGCCAGCCGCACGCGACGCTGGTGCAGGTCATTGCTGATGCGGGCCTCCATGGCAGGATACAGCAGCGAACAGCGGTTTTTCAGCGCCCGGATTTTTGCCGACGGCGCATGATTCTGCAAACTGTGGTGGGCCGAGAAACTCCTCAGACGGGCGTGATCCAGTTTTTTGCGGACGCCGGATTTGAGCCGCTGGTACAGTTGCGGCAACAGATGGCGTATGGCCTGAATCCGGTATTCAGGGCGGATCAGCCGTGAAGCCAGCTGGTCCAGCTGATAGCTGCGCTGTTCCAGACCCTGCAGCATGGTGCGGATGAGGGCAGACTGCTGGCCGGCGAGCGCTCGCTTCAGGTGGGCGGAGTCAGGCGACACCGCTTCTGCTGCTGCGGTGGGCGTGGCTGCGCGCATATCGGCCACCAGGTCAGCTATGGTGAAATCGGTTTCGTGACCAATGCCGGTCACTACGGGAACCGGACAGTCTTCGATGGCGCGGGCAACGATTTCTTGGTTGAACGGCCACAGGTCTTCCAGCGAGCCGCCACCGCGCGCCAGAATTACCACATCCACGCCAGGGATGTCGGCGGCCTGCTGCAACGCCGTTGCTATTTCAGCCGCTGCATTGTCTCCCTGTACCGTCACCGCGATCAGCACCACCGGCAGGGCGCTGAAACGGCGCTGCAGCGTGGTCAGTATATCCCGCAGCGCGGCCCCCGAAGCGGAAGTGATGACAGCGACGCGATGCGGCCAGGGCGGCAACGGGCGCTTGCGCGACTGATCGAACAAACCTTCCGCCAGCAATCGTTGTTTCAGTTCCTCGAACTGTTTTTGCAACAGGCCTGCGCCAGCCTCGCGCAGTTCCTGAATGACCAGCTGATAGCCGCCGCGCGCCTCGTACAGGGTGACGCGGCAGAAAGCGCGCACCAGTTTGCCATTTTCAGGTTTGATCCGGCTGCCGCGCTGTTGCGGCTTGAACCAGGCACAGCGCACCTGCGCGCCGGCATCTTTCAATGTCAGATACAGATGGCCGGAAGCGGGCCGCGACAGGTTGGAGATCTCGCCTTCCACCCAGATCAGCGGAAAGCCGGTTTCCAGCAGCATGCGCGCCGTGCGATTCAGCTCGGTGACGCTATAGACAGTGATGCGGGGTTCGGCTGGCATTTGTGCATAAAAGGAAAAGCCGGGCGCGGGCCCGGCTTTCGGTGATCGGGAAACCCGCGTGACTATCTGGGCGGATAAAAAACTTTTCCCGGGTTTTTGGATTGCGCCAGACCGGCATTGGCGGCGAAAATAATGCGTTTGGCAATACGCTCGGCTTCAGCCGAGTCGCCGCTTTTTTGCGCTTTTTCCGCTGCTTTCATCAGCTTGGAAAGGGGCGCCGATTTCTTGCCGGTGGCCTTGTCGATCAGACGCCATTCAAAGCCGGCGGCCTTGACCGCTTTCAGCGCCTTGCCGGCCTGTTCCAGCGTCGCTGCCGCGTCGGCAGATGCAGCGCCGGCAACGGTCATAACGGATGCGGCAAGGATCGCGGTAACCAGTTTTTTCATTATTCTCCTCCAGTGTTTTTATCTTGTCGGCCAATCATATCGGTTTTTGTATCGGGGTCAAGCCAATGTCTGCTTCCCGGGCCGGCGGGCCTATCTGGGCGGATAGTAAACCTTGCCTGGATGGTCGTGCTGTTTCATGCCCATCTCGGCAGCGAAATTGATACGATCCAGCAGGCGCTGGGCTTCGGCTGTGTCGCCCTTTTTCGCGGCAGCCTTGGCCAGCTTCAGCAGTTTGCTGATGGGTACGGATTTCTTGCCCGCTGACTTGTCGATCAGACGCCATTCAAAGCCGGCTTTTTTCACGGCGGCGACATTGGCCTCGGCCTGCTTGATTGCGGCGTCCATGCCAGGGTCGGCTTTCGCGGCCGTACCCGATTCCGCCCCGGTGCTGGCGCAGCCGCCCAAGCTGATGAAGGCGCCTGCCAACAGGCTTGCTGTAAGTTTTTTCATGTGATTCCTCCGATGTTCCTTTTATTGTCTATGTGCGTTGCCGAGCTACCGGCAACTCATTACGGGACGTATTGGGGACGTTAATATTCCACGCCGGCAAAAAAATCATGCGACATGATGCGCAAGACTGTTTACCCGAAACGGTGGTGTTCTTATAATCCCGCAATGAAAATAACAGAAGAAGCCCTCACTTTCGACGATGTCCTGCTGATTCCTGCGCATTCGCAGGTCCTGCCCAAGGACGCTGATCTTTCCACCCGGCTGACGCGCCACATCCGCCTGAACATTCCGCTACTGTCGGCGGCCATGGACACTGTGACCGCGGCACCCGCCGCCATCTGCATGGCGCAGGAAGGCGGTTGCGGCATCATTCACCGCAACTTTACGCCCGAGGAGCAGGCGGATGAAGTGCGCAAGGTCAAGAAATACGAGGCCGGCGTTATCATCGACCCGATCACGGTGACCCCCGATACCAGTATCCACGATGTCATGGAGCTGACCGGGGAAAACCGCATTTCCGGTGTGCCGGTGGTGGAAAAGGACGGTTCCCTGGTGGGCATCGTTACGGCCCGGGATCTGCGTTTTGAAACGCGCTACAGTGAACCGGTCAGCGTGGCCATGACGCCGAAGGAACGGCTGGTGACGGTGAAGGAAGGTGCATCCAAACAGGAAATACAGTCGCTGCTGCATGAGCACCGCATCGAAAAAGTGCTGGTGGTGGATGACCGTTTTCACCTGGCCGGCATGGTGACGGTGAAAGACATGCAGAAATCCACCGAATACCCGAATGCAGCCAAGGACGACAAAAAACGCCTTATCGCCGGCGCCGCGGTGGGCACCGGCGCGGATACCGAGCAACGCGTGGAATTGCTGGTGGCGGCCGGCGTGGATGTGGTTGTGGTGGATACCGCCCACGGTCATTCCCAGGGCGTGCTGGATCGCGTCGCCTGGGTGAAGAAGCATTACCCGGACGTTGATGTCATCGGCGGCAATATCGCCACGGCGGCGGCGGCAAAAGCGCTGGCCGGGGCCGGCGCGGATGGCGTGAAAGTGGGCATCGGCCCCGGTTCCATCTGCACCACGCGCATGGTGGCTGGCGTCGGCGTGCCGCAGATCACGGCGGTAAAGAATGTTGCCGAGGGACTGAAGGGTTCCGATGTGCCGTTGATTGCCGATGGCGGTATCCGTTTTTCCGGCGATCTGGCCAAGGCGATTGCTGCCGGCGCGCATTCGGTCATGGTGGGCGGCCTGCTGGCCGGTACCGACGAAGCGCCGGGCGAGGTGATCTACTACCAGGGCCGCGCCTACAAAAGCTATCGCGGCATGGGTTCCCTGGGCGCCATGCC
>JALXFQ010000197.1 GCA_027067235.1 Gammaproteobacteria bacterium | reverse complement strand
CATACTGTTTCGCGACGGCATGCTCACCGAAGGCTCTGCCAGCAACATCTTTATTGTCAGCAACGGTCTGCTGATGACGCCGCCGAAAAGCGAGTTGATTCTGCCGGGCGTGACGCGCGATCTGATTCTCGAGCTGGCGCAAGAAGCGGGCGTGGCCTTCGCCGAGGTTGCCATTACCGAAGCCGATGTGGACATGGCCGATGAAGTGCTGCTGACCAGCTCCATGAAAGAGGTGTTGCCGGTGACGACCATCAATGGCAAACCGGTGGGCGATGGCAGGCCGGGTGAGGTTTATCACCGTCTGTACCGCGCCTGCGACGAATACATCGCCCGCTTCCGGGCTGGCAATATTGGCTGAAACCCTGATCGTCCGTCGTTTGGGAAGGGTGGATTACGAACCGACCTGGCGCGCCATGCAGGTTTTTACAGAGCAGCGTGGCCCAAGGACGCGCGACGAAATATGGCTGCTGGAACATCCGCCTGTCTATACGCTGGGTCTGAGTTGCAAGCAGCCTTTGCAAACCGGCAACGGTATTCCGCAAATCCACATCGACCGCGGCGGCAAGATGACCTACCACGGCCCCGGACAGCTCATCGTCTATTTTCTGGTGGATATGCGGCGCAAGAAGCTGGGTATCCGTGATCTGGTAACGGCCATTGAACAAAGCGTCATCGACCTGCTGGCCGAATACGGCGTGGATGCGGCGCGCAAGCCCGGCGCGCCCGGCGTGTATGTGGACGGCGAGAAAATTGCGGCGCTGGGCCTGAAGGTGAAAAAGGGCTGTACCTGGCATGGGCTTTCGCTCAATATCGGCATGGATTTGAGCCCGTTTGACGCCATTGACCCCTGCGGCTACCCGGGGCTGAAAGTGACCCAGATGGCGGATGTTGGCGCGATTGATACCCAGAGCCGAATCGAATTGAGGCTGATAAAACACATTCGGCAGAGCTTGAAATACGACCAGATACAATATGATTAGCGACAAAAAAAAACGCATGAAAGGCGAGGAAAAAACCTCGCGCATACCGATCCGGGTTGAGCCAGCCGCGCCACGCCTGCGCAAACCCGCGTGGATACGCACCCGGCTGAAAAATTCCGGCCATGTTTCCGGCCTGAAGAAAACCCTGCGCGATCATGGCTTGCACACAGTTTGCGAAGAAGCCTCCTGCCCCAATCTGGACGAATGCTTCGGCCACGGCACCGCCACTTTCATGATCATGGGCGATATCTGCACCCGGCGCTGCCCGTTTTGCGACGTGGCGCATGGCAAGCCCAAACCATTGAATGCCGACGAGCCAAAAAACCTCGCTCGCGTTATCGCCGAGATGAATCTGAAATATGTGGTGATCACCTCGGTGGATCGTGATGACCTGCGTGATGGCGGAGCGGGGCATTACGCCGACTGCATTCGCGAAGTGCGCGCCCTGTCGCCGGACATCAAAATCGAAATACTGACGCCGGATTTTCGCGGACGCATGGACAGGGCGCTGGAGGTGTTGAACGCGACGTTGCCCGATGTGTTTAACCACAATCTCGAAACCGTCCCGCGTTTATACAAAAAAAATCGTCCGGGCGCGGATTATCAGTGGTCGCTGGATCTGATAAAAAAATTCAAGGCCATGCGGCCCGAAATCCCGGCCAAGTCCGGTTTGATGGTCGGCATCGGTGAAACCCGAGAAGAAATACTGGCGGTGATGCAGGATTTGCGCGACCACGATTGCGACATGCTCACCATCGGCCAGTACCTGCAGCCCAGCAAATTTCACCTGCAGGTTGAGCGCTACGTCACCCCGGAAGAATTTGCCGAATACGAAAAAGCCGGTTACGAAATGGGGTTCAGCAATGTCGCCAGCGGCCCCATGGTGCGGTCGTCGTATCACGCAGATTTACAGGCTGCCAATCCACGAAAGTAACGACTGGCAGCGGCATATCATTGGCAGGAATCTCCGGGCCAAACCAGAGAACAACCACCACAACCCGAATAGTAAGATACTTTCAGATAATCCACGCGGGCCGCACATCCCACGAGGCAATTACCGGCAGCGGCGCCTCATTGGCAGGCTGCCAATG
>JALXFQ010000196.1 GCA_027067235.1 Gammaproteobacteria bacterium | reverse complement strand
AGACCCGTACCGCCGACGAAATCCGCAGCATACATGCACTGGGGCAGACGGCTTTCGGCGAAAACTATGTACAGGAGGCGCTGGACAAGATGCGCGAACTGCAGGACCTGCCCCTGCAGTGGCACTTTATCGGCTCCATCCAGAGCAACAAGACACGGGACATCGCCGGGCATTTTGACTGGGTGCACAGTATTGACCGCCTGAAAATCGCGCGGCGCCTGAATGACCAGAGGCCACCCGGGCGGAAACCACTGGATGTCTGCATAGAAGTCAACATCAGCGCAGAAGCGGGTAAGTCCGGCGTATTGTTGCCACAACTTTCGCAACTGGCTACGGAAATAGACCAGTTCCCCCGCCTGCGCCTGCGCGGCCTGATGGCCATACCGCAAAAAGCCACGGATTTTGACCAGCAGCGCGCGATTTTCAGACGCATGCGCGAGGCGTTGCTGAACCTGAACCGGCAGGGCCTGCAACTGGATACGCTGTCCATGGGCATGTCGGGAGATATGGAAGCCGCCATTGCCGAGGGCGCGACCCTGGTGCGCATCGGCACCGATATCTTCGGGCCGCGCGATTTTTCATGACAACGCCGCCATTTTTAATGGTTGCAAGCCATAGAAAATGAGGGAAGCGGGAAGCCGCGTTTTCCGCTTCCGTGGTTGAAAGATCCAGGGAAGGACTTTTTCAACATCCCGCTAGTCGGCGCCTGTGTGGTTTGTCAGGCGTGACAGATAGTCCGCCACCGCGTCGATTTCTTCCGGACTCAGGGTTTTTAACTGCGCCATCATGGCCGGATCGGCGTTCCTGCGAAAACCGCCCTGGATAAACTCCAGTTCGCGCTTGAGGTAGCCATAATGCTGCCCCTGCAGCCGCGGATAGAATTTTTCGTTGACGCCCTCGGCCAACTGGCCATGACAGGACGCGCACTTCTGCGCATACAGCTTCGCCCCCAGCGCCACATGCTCACCACTGCCTGTGCCTGGCTCGGGGTCTGGCGGCAACTGGTCGACATAGGCCGCCACATCCGCGATGGATTGCCAGCCGCCCAGCAGTTTGGGGTCGATAAACGGGTACATGGTGGGGTTCTGGCGCTTGCGGCTGAGCACATCCACGATTTCTTTCAGTATGACATTGCGGTGCTGGCCCGCGATCACCGGGAAACTGCCGTCTTTTTTGCCCCAGCCGGTACTCAGATGACAGGTGGCGCAAAGCTGGTAAACTTTCTTGCCATGGACAATATCCGGCTTTCTGGCCATGACCTGCTGCAAAGTATCGGCGTTTGCCGCGGCAGGAAAACAGAACCCGCCCGCCGCAGTCAAAATGCCTATGGCCATGAGCGGGCGGCGAGACTTGCGTAACAGCCTCGCCAGACCAGAATTTTTCCGCATCGAACCCTTGATTGTTTTCATTACGACAGCATTGCCTGTATATTACCTTTTCGTTATTTGCTTATTATGCAGCATTCCTGTGAAACATCCATTCACAAATGACGCGAATAGAGCGATCATTCACAGCGAACACATCATACAATGACAGATATGAGCTTTCACCCCATTCCGCTGTTGCGCGCCCTGCTTGTGGCAGCCGGCCTGATGGCCGGCGCGGCGCAGGCCATGGAACCCATCACCATCATGCTCAACGATGATACAGAAGTGGATATCCGCGACTATATCGCCGAAGGCGATGAAATGTTGCTCGGTTTTGCCTGCGATCAGGGCGGCGGTTCCAACGAAGAACGCACCGCCTCCATGCTGGCGGAAGACGGCATTGAGACCTGGATGCCTGACATGCTGAGCGCCTACATGCTGCCCAAGCTGCCCAGCAGCATCAAGAGCATCTCCGGCGACGATATTGTGAAAGTGATAGAAAATGCGTACAACAAAACCGGCAAGAAAGTCTATTTGATTGCTGGCGGCAATGCCGCTGCGGTGGCGTTGAACGGCGCCGCCAAATGGAAGGAAAAATACCCGCAAGCGGACAGCCAGGGGGAAAACCACGGACTCGGCGGCATCATCATGCTGTTTCCCCGCCTCAACGCCAAACCACCGGAGCCGGGCAAACCGCCCGTTTATATTGACGCGGTGGGCAAGACAGACGTCCCCATCCTGATACTGGAAGGCGAAAGAACCCCCAACCGCTGGGGCCTGCCATTGCTGAAGAAAAAACTGGAAGCAGGCGGCAGCCGGGTAATGACCATGATCATCCCCGCTGTGCGCGGCTATTTTTACAACCGCGAAGACTCCAATCTGGCGGAAGACGTGGTAACCGCGCAACTTGCCGGGGTTATCAAGGCCAGCCTTTACACTTTGACTCATTACAGGAACGGGGTATTGATACCGTGAAAAAAATAATCGCTTTGCTCGTTGCTCTGGTTGTTTCCGCGCCGGCTTTCGCCGTCAATCTGAAGCCGTTTGACGGCCCCACTCCTCCGTTGAAGTTGCAGGGACTGGATGGCAAGACCCATGATCTGAACGACGACAGGGGCAAGGTGGTCCTGGTGCAGTTCTGGGCCACCTATTGCGGCCCCTGCCGCAAGGAAATGCCGTCCATGAACAAACTGTTGAAATCGTTCGAGGGCAAACCGTTTGACATTCTGGCGGTGGACATGGGCGAAACAAAGGAAGAGGTTCAGGCCTTCGTCAACGAAGTAAAACCCGAATTCACTATTCTGCTGAACCCGGAGGGCGACGCCATCGCCGCCTGGAACGCCTTCGCGGTTCCGGCCAATTTCCTCATCGACAAGACCGGCAAGATTCGCTACACCCTGTTTGGCGGCACCGACTGGGCCGCGCCGGAAATTGCGCAGACGATTACAGAACTGATAAACGAGTAATCAAGAAAATCGGCAGATTATTCTTTGAAAACCAGAACACCTATTTCTTAAGAATCACGTAGGTCACCGCAAAGAAAAGAACGCAGCCGCCATAAAATTCAACCATGGCCATATGCCGGTAATACGCTGGGTTTTCGACAGGAGTCGCTGACAGCCACGCAGCATGTATTCCCAGAAAAATCAGCAAGGCGGACAACAGGCTCAACAGCGCTATGATAATGACTTTTTTGTGGCTCATGCGTCGAGAAATTGAATCAGATTCGGGCCATCATTGAAATGTCTGTAGCGCCCACACCATCAAACCCGCCGCGGTAATCCAGCTCGCCAGCACCCGGCCGGCGATGGGCAGCCAGGAAAACCGCCTGGCGCGAACGACGCCGGCGAAATAAACCGCCAGCAAGCCGCTGCCCACGGCGATGCCGAACGCGAACAATAGCGGGTCTGTCAGGGTTCCGGTTTCCTTTATCATGTTCAACTGCCCCAGCGACCAGCCGGACAGCGCCAGCCAGGGCGCGGCCAGCCACAACGGCGCTGACCAGGCGAATACCGCCGCCAGACCGGTGGCGATCAATACGGCAAAAACGATACTTTCCGCGCCCGGCGTGACCACACCCTGAACCTGGGCCACCGCGCCGGCCAGAACCGCCAGGGTAAAGATCAAAAGCCGCGCAGCGAAACGATCACGGCAGAATGCAATCCACAAACCGGTTACCACCGGCAACAGCAGCGTATTCATGGACAGCAGCGGATTCAGCACACCTTCCACCACGTCGAAGCGGCTGAAACCCATGTGCGCCTGCGCGCCAACCGGCGCCAGGGCGCACAGCAAACCCAACGCGCCAACTTGTGGAAACCGATTGGTCATGCCGTCGTCAGGCCAGCCCCGCCAGCAGATAAACGCCCGCCAGAGTCACCAGGGCGCCGCCCATTCGCAGCAGCGTCATGCCCCGGGGCAAATGCGTGACCATGCCGATGAGTATGCCCGCAACATGAATCATGCCGGTGGCGATGACAAAGCCCATGCTGTATGCCAGCGCGTTGCTCTTGTCCGTCAGTTCCGCGCCGTGGGCGTAACCGTGAAACAGCGCAAAAAACGTCACCAGCAAAACAGCCGCCCACAGCGGCGGGCGCAGATAAAAGGCAATCACCGCGCCCAGCGCCACAACGGAAAATGCGATGCCGTATTCCACCGGCAGCGGCGCGGGAACGCCGATGATGCCCAGCACGCCGCCCATGGCCATAATCATGGGAAAAGCCACCGGCAGCAGCCAGATAGCGGGCGCGCCCAGTTGCGCGCCCCACATGCCCACCGCCAGCATGGCCAGCATGTGATCCATACCGCCCAGGGGATGCATGAAGCCCGTGGCAAACCCGCCGCTCATGCCCGCGCCGGCATGCGCCCATGCCGCGTTGCAAACCACCAGCGCCAGAAATGCCGCCAGCGCCTGGTTCGATTGATGATTGCTCACAGATATCCTCCTGATCCCGAGACGTGCGATTCTACCGCGCCAATGCTATCTTTAAGGAACCCCTGATTAAATCAGGATGGACGCACGCTGGTTAAAAGCGCCCCGATCCGCCGCGAAGTTCGCCGCAATAGAACAACTATTACGACTCACTTCGCGACAGATCGGAACACTTTTTCCTCAGCCTGCGCCTCATCCGATTCAGTCAGGGGTTCCTTAACCAGACAAAAAAACACTTGGATTATTCCCCATGTCAGAATGCGGCGACAGCTGCTGCGGCGATGTCAGCAAGGCCAATGCGCAGGAAAAGCGCATACTCATCATCGTTCTGCTCATCAATGCGGGCATGTTCGTGGCTGAATTCAGCGCCGGGCTGGTGAGTCATTCCACCGCGCTGCTGGCGGACTCGCTGGACATGCTGGCCGATGCGCTGGTTTACGCACTGGGCCTGTATGCGCTGGGCAAGGCCACCGTCATGCGCGCCAGGGCGGCCATGACCAGCGGTCTGTTTCAACTGGCGCTGGGCGCGGGCATCGGCGTCGAGGCCGTTCGCAAGCTGCTCGGCGACGTACTGCCCGACGCCCACACCATGGGCATATTCGGCCTGCTGGCGCTGATCGCCAACACCATCTGCTTTGTTCTGCTGACCCGTTACCGCGACGGCGATATCAACATGCGCGCCACCTGGATATGCTCGCGCAATGACATGGCGGCAAATCTGGGCGTATTGCTGGCGGCCTGGCTGGTTACCCGCACCGGCTCCGGCCTGCCCGACATCATTATTGGCCTGCTGATCGCGTCGCTGGTGGTCAAATCGGCCTGGAGCGTGATTGTTCAGGCGCGGCTGGAAATGCGCCAGTAGACCCTGGTTTTCCCGCTTACCATTTCAACTCACCCAGATCCCTGCTCTGCGCCGGTTTTGCCGGTTTCGCATCCACTGGCGGCCGTTCGCTACTGGCGGCATTCGAGCTGGCGGGCGTTTCCACGGTTTTAATTTCGACATCCTGCCTGGGCGCATGCTGAGCCGGTTGTTTCGATACGCGCACCCTGCTTTTCCGCGTTTGTGGCCTGACCGTCACATCCTGCACTACAGCACCCGGGGGCGGCGCGCCCTGTTCCGTCGCCGGTTGGTCCAGCGGTTGTACCGGGGTTGCCGCTACTTCCGGTTTTATTTCCTGCACTTCCGGCAACGGTCCGTGCTTGATGATGGCGGTCCTGCGTCGGCGGGGGTGTATCCTGACTTCACTCACCGGCGCCCTGCCGCCATAACGCTCGTGCTCTGACGCCAGCTGGTTGACGCGAAACTTCAGCGCGTTTTCCAGATCATGCACCCAGATATTGTACAGCCCGTGGATATATTCGACGCCGTCCACATCCGTTGCATTCAGGCCTTCGCTGCCCAGATAGCGAAAGGTAATCAGGCGGCTGGTCCAGGAAATGCCAATCTGTCCCTTGTGCCGGCCCTTGGATCGATACGCGCGTATTTCGTTTTCCTGTGACCGCTGCTTGCGCCAGCCGGTATTGATCAGTGAATCGGATACGGCCTCGCGCACTTCGGACAAGGTGAAGCCCCGCCCCACATCCAGTGGCAATGGCGTGTACAATGGCTCTATATGAGCGGCCCGGGTTATATCCGGGTACAGACCGACCAGCAATAAGACGATGCCGGCTCGCATCCAGCAGGTTTTGATCATGCTTGTCACCTTGGTTTCTGGTAAGGCTGCGCTGCGGGCGAAAGGTTCATTGTTGGCCTGAAAC
>JALXFQ010000195.1 GCA_027067235.1 Gammaproteobacteria bacterium | reverse complement strand
TCATGTATGTGCTGGACGAACCGTCCATCGGCCTGCACCAGCGCGACAACCAGCGCCTGCTGGACACGCTGCGCCATTTGCGCGACATCGGCAACACCGTGATCGTGGTGGAGCATGACGAAGACGCCATTCGCGCCGCGGATCATGTGCTGGACCTTGGTCCCGGCGCCGGCGTCCACGGCGGCGAAGTGGTGGCGGCGGGAACGCCACAGGCGATCGAGGCCTGCCGGGATTCGCTTACCGGCCAGTATCTCAGCGGCCGCCGGTCCATCCCGGTTCCGGACCGCCGCACTCCGCAAGGCGAGCAAAAAGTCATCGTGCGCAACGCCAGCGGCAACAACCTCAAATCCGTGACCGCGGAAATTCCGCTGGGCCTGATGACCTGCGTTACCGGCGTATCCGGCTCCGGCAAATCCACCCTGATCAACGATACCCTGTACAAGACCGTGGCGCGGGAACTCAACCGCAGCAGCGTCGAAGCCGCTCCCTGCGAGGCCGTGGAAGGACTGCAGCTGATCGACAAGGTGGTGGATATCGACCAGAGCCCCATCGGCCGCACGCCGCGTTCCAATCCGGCCACCTATACCGGCCTGTTTACACCGCTGCGGGAAATTTTCGCCGGCACCCGGGAGGCGCGTTCACGCGGTTACAAACCGGGCAGGTTTTCCTTCAACGTCAAGGGCGGCCGCTGTGAAGCCTGCCAGGGCGACGGCATGATCAAGGTGGAAATGCATTTTCTGGCCGATGTCTATGTGGCCTGCGATGTTTGCAAGGGCGCACGCTACAACCGCGAGACCCTGGAAGTGGAATACAAGGGCCGGAACATCCGCGATGTGCTGGACATGACCATCGAGGACGCCAGCGAGTTCTTCTCGGCCATTCCGGTGGTGAAGCGCAAGCTCGACACTCTGATGCAGGTGGGCCTGGGTTATATCAAGCTGGGCCAGAGCGCCACCACCCTGTCCGGCGGCGAGGCGCAGCGTATCAAGCTGGCGCGGGAGCTGTCCAAGCGCGACACCGGCAAGACATTGTATATACTGGATGAACCCACTACCGGACTGCATTTTGATGACATCCGGCAATTGCTCAACGTGCTCAACACCTTGCGCGACCACGGCAACACCATTGTCATCATCGAGCACAACCTGGATGTGATCAAGACCGCCGACTGGATCATTGATCTGGGACCCGAGGGTGGCGACAGGGGCGGAGAAATCATTGCCACCGGCACACCGGAAGACATCGCCCGCGCGACCCATTCACACACCGGTAAATATCTGAAACAATTGCTAAACAAAAACCGCGCTGCGTGATTTTTTTGCCAAATCCGTGGTCATTATCTTGTCTGATCCCGTCGCTTTCGGGTATGGTAGCCGCAGTCGCCGGTTTCGGCGCAAC
Source organism: Gammaproteobacteria bacterium (assembly GCA_027067235.1). Lineage (GTDB taxonomy): Bacteria > Pseudomonadota > Gammaproteobacteria > QOAV01 > QOAV01 > QOAV01. The sequence continues at coordinate 4,679 of JALXFQ010000195.1, read as the reverse complement.
AATAACACCGGGAGGAGGATGCCGGGATCACAGACAGATGCTTGTCCGCCGCGCCTGGTCTTTTGCCGGCTGCTGCGGTGTCCCGTACTGTGAAGTGCCCGGCAGCGCCCCACTCCCGCCACGATCCGGGTAACAACCCTACAATTCCTTAAGGAGGATTCATTATGGCTGAACTATTTTCTGAAGACTGGATGCAGGCATTCGGCAACGCCTGGAATGACAATGGCGATATCACCGGCCCGCTGTCCGAGGCCGGCTTCAATTCCGTGATCGGTTATGGCTACCCCGACGACGACGCGCCAACCGGCGTGATTGTGGTGGAAAACGGCGTTGTCACCGCTGCCGGCAACTATGGCGGTGAAGATCTGGACTGGGATATCCGCGCCTCCAGAGCGCAGTGGGACAAATGGCTGAGCAAGCCTCCGGGCATGGCCGGCCTGGGCATGGCCTTCACCACCGGCAAACTGAAATTCAAGGTGGGTGACTACAAAGGCATGATGAAAAACCCGTCTCTGGCCGGGCCTTTCGTCAAAAGCTTCGGCACCATGGCAAGCGTGGCCTGACAGCCCGCTGCAAGATAGTGAAAAAGCCCGCTGACAGCGGGCTTTTTTTGCGATCTCATGAACCCTGTTCCGGCGCCGATTCTGCCGGCCGGGGCTGTTGCAGCACTTTCCACACCACCCGGTATTTTTTCTGCAGGGTTTGCAGGTAGTCCGCCCGCTTCTGCGACACGATGTTCTGAATCATCCGCTTCCTCAGCGTTGTCCGGCTGAGCCTGGAACCCGGCTTGCGATCAAGCACGGTGACGATATGAAAACCCAGCGGAGTGTGGATGACATCACTGACCTCGCCGTTGTCGAGCTTTTCCAGCGCGGCTTCGATTTCCGGCATGCCCCTGCCCTGTATGATCCAGCCCATATCGCCATTACGAGCCTTGCCCCAGGGATCAATACTCAACTCGCCGGCCAGTCTGAACAGGCTTTCGCCCTGGTCGATACGCTGCTTCACTGCCTCGGCCTGTTTGCGATCCGCCAGCACGATCTGACCCACCAGCCACTGATCCGGCGCCTTGCTGATTTCCGGATGGGCCTGGTAATAGGACTGCAGGTCAGCTTCGTCGGGGCGCCATTCTGCGCTCTTTTTTTCCATCAGCAGCGCAGGCAGGCGCTGAGTCCGGTAGCTTTCCACTTCGCGCGTGACATCCAGACCGGCATCCTCAGCCGCCTTGACAACCACTTCAAGCTCCGCCCGCTTGTCCAGTTCAGATTCGATCGCCTGTCTGTCCGGCAACGACGGATAGCGGCTGATATCAACAATATCGCCATAGCGAACCAGCAAGCCTTTATCCCCCTGCAGCAGAACCGTGTCGGCTGCGAGGCCCGCTGCAATTCGATTCTTGAAGGTTTTTACATGGTACTTTTTCTGCAGCGCGGCAAGATTTTCCGCGGCAATGCGCTTGTAGTTCGCTGCCACAAAGCGGGAACGGGCCGCTGCCCGGGCGTCTGTATTGCCGCGCAGTTCCCTTGAAATAGCCGCCTTGACATCGGCGGGCACGACAATACTGTCTCGCAGCCGGCGCAGGTACAGGCGGTACAGCAGCCCCTTGCGGTAGTTCGCCAGCTCTTTCCGGAAAGACGGCGTCTGATCCAGTTCTTGCGATTCAGCCTCGATCAGCAACAGGCGGGAGGCCACCAGACGCTTGAGCAGGTCGCCGCGCATCGCTGCCTGCTGGTCCGGATCCAAAGTATTAAAGCGGGTATAAAATGGCGAACTGGACAGGACTTCGTCCAGGTCATGGTCGGTAACCACCCTGTCGCCCACCGATACCAGCACCTGCGGCTGCGTGGCTGCAACCGCTGTTGTCGTGGCGATACATACACCCGCGGCCACCACCCAGGTTCCTGAAAAACGGATCATGCACAAATACCCTGTAAGTTTTCCGCGAACATACACGTCGAGCCTGCAACCTGCCAACAACCCAGGTTAAACAGACGCCGGAGCCTGATTCATCTCGGGTTGAAACGACCTGGTCAAATCAGTTCAGCCGCCAGCGTCTTGAGCGCGTCCAGGTCGGTAACCACCAGCCGGTTGTAGCGACATTCGACGATATTCCGGGCACGCAGTTCCGCCGATATGCGACTCAGGTGCACGGCCGTAATGCCTACCGCGTCGGCAATGTCTTCCCGGGTGAGCGGAAATTCCACCATCTGTGAAGTATCAATCCCGCGCCGCTCCAGCCGTTCGATCAGGTGGGTAAGAAACAGAGCCACGCGGTATTTGGCCTGGGCCTGCCCGACATAGGCCAGACGTGTGCGGCATTTCTCCGATTGTTTGGCATTGATTTCGAACAGCCGCCGCATCAGGCTGGGTTCGGCTATGAGCAGGTTTTGCATGCTTTCGGCGCTGAAAGCGCAAAACACGCAGTCCGTTACCGTCATTACCGCATAATCAATGGGCTGGCCGTAGTTGGCCTGGCAGCCGATAAAATCGCCGGCCAGGGCAACATGCAGTACCTGGCGCTGACCGTTGGCCAGCAGCTTGTAGCAAATTGCCCAGCCCTGCTTCAGGGTATAGGCGTAATCCAGAATATCGCCCTCCATGAAAACATTGCCGCCGGCGCGCACAAGATATTGCCCGGCGCGCTGCTTTTCCCGTTCCGGCAAATGCGCCTCGTCGCCTGGCTCGAACCAGGCAAATTTCCTGGAGTCGCAATCCAGGCACGATGACTCGGTCATCACCGGAATCTTGTCGTGTTGATTCATAGCGTCAGTTTTCCCCTTTTTATTCTTGATCGGGGCAACCACGCTCTTCCATGGCCAGGCTAGCCCTACCGGCTACTTTACCACAGGCGCTTTTCAGCCGGTACAGGCGGGCCGGCAGCCACCGCCCTGCCGGCGTTGCCGGACGCCGCGCCGTGATTAACATTTGTTAAGGAACGCCTTGCCAACGAATGTGAGAATCGGGTAAATACAGCAACAAGGTTATCCGGCGCAGGCCGCCCGTCGGCTGGCGCGCCGGATTTCACCGGAAAAAGACTGTCCACACATGCAGAGTTTCACCGCGCCATGTATGATGATGGCTATGTATGCATAATTACAAGCTGGAAACCACCGGCTGTTCGTTTCCACCAGGAGGATCACCATGGCCCGACTTACCCCCGAGCAGGAAGCAGCAGTTGCTGACGCGCCGAAAGGCACCTGGACCGTGCTGCTGGTCTATGCCGCGCTGATGATGGCAGGCTGGGCGTTCATGTTTTTCGGCCTGTTCCTGAAGCACGGCCCGGTCAGTTGACGGATCGGCGAACGAACCCCGCTTGGTTCGTCGAAACCGTGGACAGATGTGGGACGAATCTGACTGATACACCGATATTCGCCAAAACGAGACGACTCGAAACCACCCACGTTTCCGCCATAACAGACAGCGTACTCTCGAAGGAGCACACCGATGTACATCGACGCCACTGAAAAAAAATGGGTCATACTGGTGCTGTTAATGACCGCCGTCATTATCGGCATCATTACCGGCTACGCTGTGGAATTCAATATCCACCCGCCGAGCAACGTGGAAAGCATCGATTCCACTGCCTTGCATTTGTCAGACGAGTTCAACGAAGACCAAATCGGCGTCAAAACGGATAAATCCGGCATGGTTACCGTCACCATGGTTGCTGCCAGATACGGCTTTTTTCCGCAGGACATCACGGTTCCGGCCAATACACCGGTGAAGATTCGTATCGCCAGCGCCGACGTGTTGCACGGCATCCACACACCCGACACCAACTTCAACACCATGGTGGTTCCGGGCTATGTGTCGGAAGTCAACACGACGTTTCCAAGAGCCGGCGACTATCCCATGCTCTGCAATGAATACTGCGGCTTCGGGCATGATTACATGTGGGCGCGCCTGCATGTTATCTCTCGAGACAAATTCAGCAATCAGGGGGAGTAAGTCATGCAACCAGACGTCTCGAAGCTAACACTGGCCAATATCTGGATCGCGTTCATCACTTTCTTTCTTGCTGCTGCGCTGGGCCTGTACCAGGTCGCCGAACGCAGCGGTCTGTTCCCCGAAATCGAATCCATACCGCTGTATTTTGCCTCCGTGTCTTCTCACGGCGTGATCATGGGCTTTGTGCTGACGACATTCTTTATCATGGGTTTTGGATACTGGATTGCCGGCACCACGCTCAGGATTCCGCTGTGGGGCGGCAACAGACTGGGCTGGCTGGGATTTTTAACCAGCCTGACCGGCACGGTCATGGCTGCGGCGCTGCTGCTGACCGGCAAGGCTTCCGTACTCTACACCTTCTACCCGCCGCTGAAAGCGCCGCCATTGTTTTACATCGGCGCCACCCTGCTGGTGGTCGGTTCCTGGGTCTGGTGTCTGCAGATGGTCATGACCATGGCGCAGTGGAAAAAACAGCATCCGGGCGAGAATGTGCCGCTGGCCATGTTCGGCAATACCGCCAACGCCATCCTTTGGTTTGTCACCAGCCTCGGCGTCGCTTCCGAAGTCCTGTTCCAGCTGATCCCCTGGTCACTGGGCTGGATTGACACGGTGGATGTCGGTCTCGCGCGCACCCTGTTTTCCTGGACCCTGCATGCCATCGTCTACTTCTGGCTGATCCCGGCCTATATCGCCATGTATACGCTGCTGCCCCGGGCCGCGGGCGGCTTCGT
>JALXFQ010000194.1 GCA_027067235.1 Gammaproteobacteria bacterium | reverse complement strand
CTACGGTCAAGAACTCTGGGTGCACGATACCAATGGCAATGGCGCAAGCCTGGTAAAGGATATCAACCCGGGTTCGGGAAGCTCAAATCCCGAGCCAGGCATCACTTTTCAGCAAAAGGCGTTTTTTTGGGCCACGTCTCCCGCCGGAAATGGCCTCTGGAAGAGCGATGGCACCGCTGCCGGCACCAGCCAGGTCCACCTGTTTACCAGCCCGGAAGTACCAACAACTTTAGGCGCAAAGGCTTTTGATGGTTATCTGTATTTCTCCACCGATCAAAACAATGTGTACCGCACCCAGGGTACGGATGCCACGACCAGCAAGATTCTTGACTTGCCAAAGATACTCACCAACCAGTATCCAGACCTCGCCGTTGCCTACAACCAGTTGTTCATCGCCACCAGAAAATCCAATAACGCTGGTGGGTCCACGACCACCCTTCGCGCGCTCAAAGCGGGCGCTAGCGGCCCGGTGAAGGCGGTTGACTTCAATGGCCATCTCGAACACATGGTCGTCATCAATGGCGCGTTGTATGTGGTGATAAAAAATAACAATGCTTCCGGTCTTCACGATCTCTACCTGATAGAACCCGCGGCATGAGCCATGCGCCGCAACACACCATGAGGATCAGCATCATGAAATCCCAAACCGGCAAACATCCCCTCACCCGCCACATAACCGCGCTGCTCGGCAGCCTGCTGCTCTGTCTGTCGCCGCTGGGCGTCAGCGCCGCCCCGCTGCCGCCGGGCGCATTGCCGCCCATCATCAGCCTGCTGCTGGATGAAGAGCCTCCCAGCCCATGGAAAGTCACCAAACTGAAAAGCTTTAACATACCGCCGCAGGAGTTCGTCAGCTTTGATAACGAACTTTATTTCTTGTTCGACTCGAGCCTGTGGAAAACCGACAACACCCCCGCTGGCACCACGCTGGTGCGTTCACTGACTAACGCGGCAGGCCTGACGCTATTGGGAGATCAACTGTGCTATACCGGCTCAGACGGCGCGCATCAATATCTGGCGTGCGGAAGCATCGACGCCAATGGCGATTACGCGCCCCATGTTGTGCCGCGCCCTGCGCTCGTCACAGACGTGGCGGCGGGATATGCCGGGCTGCGCGGTGATGCGAAGAGCTTCCCGACGCTGTACGACCTTTCTGGCGGATGGCAGTTGTATCTCCCGATGTTCTACAGCGCCACGATTCAACACGTAGGCATTTCTGATGGATCGACGATGAATAACTATGCCTTGTCCCTGGAATTAGCCGACAATTACATATCTGCGGTAGTCGCGTCCACCAGCCTGTTTTCCAGCTCAGTTTTCGTAGCTGGCTTTGCGAGCGGCATAGGCCGGGAGCTGTGGGAAATTGTTGCAGGCGGCTCTGGCGCGAATCTGGTGGCGAACATCAACCCGGGCTCGGGCAGTTCAGACCCTCGTGAACTGATCCATCTCAAAATTGGTTCCGGCGTCAGCACGCAACATCGAATACTGTTCAGCGCCGACAACCCCACCTACGGTCGAGAGCTGTGGGTGTACGATACCAATAGCAATGGCAATGGAGCGAACCTGGTAAAGGATATTAAACCGGGTTCGGCAGGGTCCGACCCCAAGGGGCTAATAGCTTTTCAGCAAAAAGTGTTTTTCTGGACCAAAGATTCTTTTGGCAGCCATCTGTGGAAGACCGATGGCGACAATGCCGGCACCAGTTCCATCCACCTGTTTCCCGGCGCTTTTCCAGAACGTCCATTTACCGAGCGGGGGAAAGTTTTTGGCGGCAGTCTGTATTTCCCGACCTCTTACCGTAACGTATACCGGACACAGGGCACGGACGCCTCGACCGTGAAGATTTTTAACGGTCTGGTTCAGAGCGCTGATGTTCTTGAAGTACCAATGCTCGCCACCGCCTATAACCGTCTGGTTATAGCTAAATGGGGAAACAGCAGTGGCGTGAGGAAGACCACCCTTAGTGTGCTCAAGGCGGGCGGCGGCGCCCCCGCGAAGGTTGCCGACATCGTCGGTAAACTTGAAAAAATGGTTGTCGTCAACGATACGTTGTACGTCGTGGTTTCCAGAACCATTTCCAGCGCAACCAAATACTACCTCTACCTGATAGAACCCGCGGCATGAGCCATGCGCCGCCATACATACAACCTCATGTAAGGACAGAACAATGCGTTATACGGAATTCCTGAAAAATCTCAGGGGGCATTACGAGCACCGCTTCGCGATTTGGCGCCATGACGCGCCAAAGTAGAGTGCGCAGCGTCATCCGCGGCATGGCCGGGCTGTTGCTGATCGCCGGGCCGATAGCGACAGGCGTGGCATCTGCCTCTGTCAAGGCCGACGGGCACGGCGCGCTACAGGCGGCGGGGCAGCTCGCCGGACGAGAGTTGCGTCTGACCATTCGTTCCCGCGGATGCATGACCCGTGTTTTCGTGGACGAGGTGATGCGGGCGAACGTTTCCGAATCGAGCCGCCGTGTGGATGTTCGGCTTCGCCCGGGCGTCCATCAGGTCGCCATCGAGGTCAACGCGCCCATGGTGCTCATTCCGCCGAAGCGGCCAGTCAAGCTTTTGTCTGACGTATCCATCACATACAGCGATGAAAAACCTGGCAAGCCGCTGCTGCAGTTCCATAAGCGGACCGAAGGATATTACCGTTTCAAGATCAAGGTTGCTGTGGTGCCATGCCCGGGGAACGACGTTTTACCTGTTCCATAATATTTTTTAACCACAAGAGGAAAAGATCACCATGATTCAACTGGCTTTGAACCCGCGCTACGGCGCTTCCTGCAGGCGCATCCTTGCCATTGCTGCATTGACCGCGGGCGTGTTGGCAGGCCCCGCCATGGCGCAGCAACGCACGGATTTATCCGGGGCCAACTGCACGGCCGCGAACCTGGGACAAGTGCAACATGAAATCGCCAATGAAGGCATGCGCAAGCTGGAGGCGAACCAGATGTCTGAGGAGGCGTTTTTTAACATGACCTCTAACATACCACTGGTGATTAAGGACTGGCCGACAACGCCGCAAGCGATGAAGCGTATGTGCGAGGCCATGATGGAGTATCGAGCGCGCCACCTGGACGGCCCGGCTGACGGGCCCGCCAAAGCGCAGCCAAAGCCGGAGGCTGCGCAGCCGAAGGCCAGGCAAGGTTCCTTGCGCGCTGATCTGGAAGCGGCGGTTAAAGCTCACAGGGCTGCCGCTGCTTCTGGCGACCTGGACAGGTTTCAGCAAACCATGGCGTCTTCCGCCTTTGGCCGGCTGGCAAAGCAGGCCGGGAAATCTGGCGCGGGCCTGACCGGCAACGACATCAAAAGATTTGCCGGCAAGATACCCGATGTAAGCAAGCTCGCTTATCACAAGGTATTTGAAACCGGGCCAACGGCTGCTCTGGTTTACAAGGATGGCTCGGGCAACCAATCGGATGCGGCTTTCATGTTTATCAAACTGGTGAAAGAGGGCGGGCGATGGCGCTACTACCGCAGTGTCCGAATTCATTCTTCGACACATGGCGGTGGCGCAGAAGAAAACGAGTTCCAGTTGTCTGATCTCGATGCATTCAGGTCCATGGGAATAACGGATTTTGATATTGATGGCAAGGTCGCTCGATAACGGGTGGCGTACGCCAGCGTTGCAGTTTTATGAAGACTGGTTGCGGGCGGCCCTGGCCCGATGGCCTGCCGGTTTTGCCTGTAGTCGTCGCAGCCCCTGCGCCAGAGCTCGCTGGATAAGGCGCTCTGCGGTTTTCTGCCCGGTGGTGGAAGGATCCGGTATGATCAGGATGATATAGAGTGCGTAGCCGCGTTCGCCCTCCAGTAGCGCAGAGTCGGCGACCACTTCAATCATCGGCGACCAGGGGTCCGGTTTGCTGTGCGACGATAGCGAAACAAGTGGAACTGCTCGCCTGTCGCGTCCATTGGCCGCGATTGAGGTTGCCAGATAAGCGCCAGTTGAAGCGGAGTACAGCGCGCCATGACTTCTGCCGATAGTATTTGTCTTTCGCGCGTCGTATTGGGCTGGCTTTATGGTTTGCGGCAGGTTCTGGCCGGATACAGGCTGTCCATCCTCTGCTCGGGCGGGGTCGTAATCCATGCGAAATTTTACATTGTATTTGGCGGTGCGATGAATTTCAGGCAAAAAGAAACTGAGTCCGATTTCGGTCTGGATCACGGATTTCTGATAGAAAGAATCCCACGGAAAAAACCTGGCCGGGCCTTTGGTGAAAGTGTGCGCGGGGGTTTTGCCATTCTGATCGGTTAGGGTTGTGAATGGCGCGAGCCCGTCAGAAGCGGCGGCGGAGGAAAGGTAGCTGGCGCCGACAGGATAACCCGCCATCGGCGCTCCGGCGCTTGAGCGTACTTCAACCGCCCACCGGGTGGAAGAAGTCTGCTCCGGCCCCGGGTATCTGTCGCAACCCGGGAGCAATGCAAAGGCCAGCAAGCTGATGATGGCCGCGTCTGGCTGGCGCAGGTGATGGCGCGACGCCGAGGTTTTCAAAAAAATATCCAGGATGGGTGGGGTCCAGCTGGTGTATGGGTGGTAGAGGATACTGCCCAATATTCGCAGGGTGAAAAACCCCTGAACAGGGGGCCGGATCTGCCCTTGTAATCGACAATTCGCGGATTTTTATTTCAATTCAGTCATGTTGGTTATGTGCCTGGTTTTTTCATAACGAATCGCGATTGAAAAACGAGTTGACGACGATGTCCAGATTTTTATCTCATGCCCAGGATAGATTGTTTCAACCAGTGTCTTGCATCCGTTGCTGAGGGAAAACTGTATCAGCTAGTACAACATCAGTCGCTCTCCTGTTTCGCCCTGCTCGGATCGGCGGGCGCCGTCGGCATCAACAAAGTGGCACAGAATTTCGCCGTGTCGGCCAATGACGCAGGTGGCTGGCAAGGGTATTTTGAAACTGTTGTCGGAGAACTGCCTTCAGGCCGGGACCCGCAAGTCCTGGCGAAGATTATCATGGTCAATATCTGGGGGCTTCGCGTGTTAGCGAAAACGCGAGCGGACGAAACCCCCGTCCGCCAGCGGCCGGGACAGCTGCTGGCTCATCTGGACGAACCAGGTTAACTATTCGCTCGGGGCGTTCCAAGACGCGGGCGTTGAGGTTGTTCCCATCGTCGTCCTTGCTTCCGGCTCAGGCAGATAGTTTCCGCAGGTGTGAACAAAGGCATGAACGGCGAACGAATAATCATGGGATGCTAGGGTCTTAACAGCGGCGCTTCGACTTCTTTTCTCTTGTCCGCCCCCAGCATCAGCTCTATCAGCGTCAGTGCAAAGTCCATCGCCGTGCCGGGGCCTTGCGAAGTGGCGATGTTGCCGTCGATGACCACAGGCTGGTTTACATATTTCACGGTATCCGCATGATCCAGTACGCCGGTATAGCTGGTGGCTTTTTTGTCGTTCAGCAGGCCGGCACTGGCAAGCACTTTGGGCGCGGCGCAGATAGCGGCGACGTAGCGGCCGCTTTCTGACATTTCCCGCAGTTTTTCCCGCAGGCGCCTGTCGTTGTTGAGATGATCCGCGCCCGGCAATCCGCCCGGCAGGACGATCATGTCAAAGTTCTGTTGTATGACATTGTCCAGGCTGTCGTCGGGCAGAATGACCGTGCCGCGGCTGGCGCGCACCGGGCCGTCCTCCAGTCCGGCGGCGATGACCTCGACGCCGGCGCGGCGCAGCAGGTCGATGATCGTTACTGCTTCCAGCTCTTCGAAGCCTTCCGCCAGCGGCACCAGAACGCGAGGCACGAAGTTACCCCTATTTGGTCGCCAGGCTGAGGATGTTGACCGCTTTCAGCAGGTTCAGCGCTTCATTCAGCTGGTAATCATCGCCGATGGCCGGGTTGGCGGGTTCGTCATTCTTTTTCTTTTCGGTGCCGGTCTTGGCCTTGTCTTCCGGCCTCTTGTTGGGGTTGTCAAGATGACCCTTGAGGTCAGCTTCGGTCAGGCGCTTGATGTCGCTGTCTTCGTTTTTGGACAGTTTCAGGTTTTCCACCACGATATCCGGCTCGATGCCCTTGGCCTGAATGGAGCGACCACTGGGCGTGTAGTAGCGCGCGGTGGTCGCTCCATTCAGGCC
>JALXFQ010000193.1 GCA_027067235.1 Gammaproteobacteria bacterium | reverse complement strand
TGGTTATCATGCCAGCCACGTCGGTCTGGGTCTGTTTCCAGTCCAGCACCTGGTATTGCGCCGGGTCGAGCATGGCCGCGATGCGCGCCTTGATGGCCGGCGTGTCGTGCTGATCTTCCACCAGCACAGCGATGAAGCTCGCCTCGTCCGCGGCATAACCCAGGGTCTGTTGCAGCGATTGCAGCGGCATCAGCACGGTGGCGCCATCCACCACATCCAGACCGGTCTGCAACATACCCCCGACTCGAGCCAGTTCGCTGACCATTTCGCCATGAACATCGGTCAGGGTGTAAACCAGTTTGCGCCCCGGCTTGAGCTTCAATTTCTCTGCAAGACGTGTCCCCACCACCGCCGAGCGCCGGTTGTCGGCATCCAGCGAACCGGACTGTATGCTGTCCAGCAGAAGATTGTCCCGCGGCTGCTCGTCCGGGCCCACGCCCATGATCATGCCACCTACCGATTTGGCGGCGCTGGCGAGCATGGCCTGGCCCATGATATGCGGCCAGGCCGCGCGCACGCCGCCCAGGGCGCGTATCTGTTGCAGCACTTCGGGAGAGGCTTTCACGCGCCGGTCCAGCCCGCGATGCTGCAGATAATCCGGCGGCGCCACGGTAATGTGGCCGTAACCGCTGCGGGCGCTGGCGTTGATCATGTTGTTGTAGACATAGCTGCCGGTACCGGTAAAAGTCACAGCCAGCAACAGGCCGAAAGCAATGGAGCTGGCGGTAATCAGGGTGCGGCGCCTGTTGCGCCAGAGATTGCGCCAGGCTGTTCGAGGCTGGCTCATCGGTAGTTGATCGCCTCCACCGGCCTGATTCGCGCCGCCTTGAGCGCAGGATACAGCGCCGCCAGCAGGGCGATGGCAAACAGAAAAACCACCGGTATCAGTACGCTCTGCGCCGAAACCCTGGCTCGCCAGACCGGGTCGATGGCCACACCGGCAAACGAGGCGTCCCCCGCTACCGCGGTCAGATCAATGCCGTGCGCGGCCAGCCAGAACATGCCGGGCACGCCAAGCGCCACCGCCAAGGCGCTGGCCAGAGCAGCGATCAGGGCCGTTTCGGTCAGAACCAGTCCGACCAGCTTCCAGGGCGTCACGCCAATGGCTTTCATGATGCCGAATTGATGCATGCGCTCGAACACGCTCATGAGCATGGCATTGAGTATGATCAGACCGACTGCTGTATAAATCAGCAACAGCATGAACAGGGTCTGGCCTTTGGCCGTGCCGAGTATGGCGGCAACGGCAGGTTTGAGCTGTTTCCAGCTTTTCACTTCCAGACCGGGCGCGGCCTGCCTCATTCGGTCGACGGCCTGCTGCAGGGTCATGCCGGGATCAAGACGCCTGAACGCCAGTTCATGCACGCCCTGCTCCAGCGCCATCAGCTCGCGAAAACTGGCGGCTGGCATAAAAAAACCGCTTTCGTCCACTTCGCCGCCCACAGATTTCAATATGCCGCGAACGTGGTAGATGTCATTGGCCATGGAGCCATCGGCCGCCTGGGATAAAATGATGACCTCGCTGCCCGGCGCGCTGGAGAGGCTGCGCGCCAGGCGCTTGCCCAGCACCACGCCTTTGGGCTGGTCGTTACTCAGCCACTGGCCCTGCGCCACATGTTGGTGAATTTTGGTCACGGTTTTTTCCCGCGCCATATCAACGCCGCGAATCACCACGCCCGATGAAGCGGGGCCGGACGACGCCAGGCCATAAGCATACAGGCGCGGGGCCACCGCCAGATTCAGTTTGTCGATGCGAGCCAGCAGTTCGGGTAGATCTTCGATCAGGTTGTACAAATCAGGATCGTCCAGGTAACCGGGCTGATGGGCCTGGACTTCTCCCAGATCCATGTCAGTAACATTGCGCTCGCTGGCGTCCAGCATGCCGCCAATCAGTGCGGTATAGAGAATCATCACCAGCGCCGCCAGCGCCATGGCCCCACCCGTGACCAGGCTGCGCCGCCAGTCCCGCACTATATTGCGCGCCGCCATGGAAAGAACCAACATCAGTGACGTTTTTTCAGACTGGACAACGAAAACAGACCCGGGTCAACAGGGACATTCAGTTCCAGTTCCTGGTAATCGATGCGCG
>JALXFQ010000192.1 GCA_027067235.1 Gammaproteobacteria bacterium | reverse complement strand
GTTCAGCGCATGCGCGTGGCCTTGAGAACCATAGCCGAGGATGGCCACTTTCTTGTCTTTGATCAGATTGATGTCGCAGTCGCGATCATAATATACGCGCATATGGGCGGTCCTTTCGGTTGGGTTGAGTATTCTGAGTGTGAAACTACGCTTTTTACCAAAAAATGACGTTCAAATACTGTATGAACTGCAATAATTTCGTTATAGTTATGCGCCAAATACATAAAGATAGAGAATATCATGCTTGACGGCACCAGTCGCCGCCTTCTACGCCACCTGCTTGACGCCCCGCAAACGCCGGTCGCCGAACTGGCCCGGCGTGCCGGGATGACGCCGGCCACCGCCGCACGCCGGCTCGAACGGTTGAAAGCAAACGGGGTGCTGCGCGGTCAGCACGCCGTGATCGACTGGCGCGCACTGGGATATTCGGTAGAGGTTTCGCTGCGGTTCACGCTCGACAAGACCGACCCACGCGCCTTTGACGAATTTCAGGCCGAAGCGCGCAAGGTGCCCGAAGTGGTCGAGATGCAGACCTTTCTGGGCCGTGTCGATGTGCGTCTTGCTTTGGTGGCGCGCAATATGGAGCATTACCAAGAGGTCTACCGAAGCCGCATCCTGACCCTGCCGCATATCGCCGACATAGAAGCGTTGATGCATATTGCACCGATCAAACAGGCAGGTGGCCTGCCGATATGATCGAACTCGATGACCTCGACCGAAACTTGCTACGTACGCTGGTCGCTGATGCCACGCTGTCGGCCGGTGAAATCGCGCGTCGTTTGGGGCGCTCTCAACCGGCGATCTGGCGGCGGGTGAAACGGCTGGAAGGCGCCGGTGTTCTGGCGGGGCGGTGGGTTGATCTGGACCTTGAAAAGTTGGGTTTTGGTGTCAGCGTGTTTCTGGGGGTCAAACTGGCCACCAAGGGTCGGGTGAGCTTGGAAGACTTCGAGCGCGCTGTCAACGCCATCCCAGAGGTGCGCATGGTGGAACACGTCTTGGGGCTGTATGACTACCGATTGCGGGTGGTCGCACGTGACATTGCCGATTTTGAGCGCGTCCTGCGCCGCCGGATCATGACATTGCCGGGGGTTGGCGATGTCGAGGCAAATGTCCTGCTGAGTGAAGAGCGATTGCCAGGGCCCATTGGGTAATCGGGTGCTTGCCATTCGGTCCCTCAAGGCTAAGTTGGCGGCACCTAGAACTGGAGCAAGCCATGACAGCCCTTCTCGACAATGTGGATCCGGATGGTCTTCTGGAGTATTCCGTGGTCTTCACCGACCGGTCGCTTAACCATATGAGCGCGGCCTTCCAACAGGTCATGCGCGATATCCACGCGACGCTTTGCGAGGTGTACCAAGCTGAAACGGCTATTGTCGTGCCCGGCGCCGGCACATACGCGATGGAGTCAGTTGCCCGCCAGTTCACGACTGGCCAGAAAGCACTTGTCATCCGTAACGGCTTTTTCTCGTTCCGCTGGAGCCAGATTTTCCAAATGGGGTCAATCCCTTCGGATGAAATCGTAATGAAGGCCCGCCGGGAGGGAAATGCTGTCGATGCGCCTTTCGCCCCGGCGCCTGTTGAAGAAGTGGTTGCGCGCATTGCATCGGAAAGGCCGGCGATGGTGTTTGCGCCACATGTTGAGACAGCGTCGGGCATTATCCTGCCGGATGATTACATCAGCACCGTAGCCAGGGCCACGCATGATGCCGGTGGCCTGTTCGTGCTCGACTGCATTGCCTCGGGGGCGATTTGGGTCGATATGCGCGCGCTTGGCGTCGATGTGCTGATATCGGCGCCGCAAAAGGGCTGGTCATCGCAACCGTCGGCGGGCCTTATCATGCTGAGCGAGGCTGCGCTGGCAAAACTTGACGCGACTGAAAGCACCAGTTTCGCGCTCGATCTGAAGAAATGGCACGCGATCATGCAGGCATATGTCAGTGGCGCACACGCCTATCATGCTACGATGCCGACGGACGCTTTGCGTGCCTTTCGCGATAACATGTTCGAGGCCAAGAAATTTGGCTTTGAGAAAATGAGAGAGGCGCAGTGGGAACAAGGCAAGCGGGTGCGCCGACTTTTGGCGGATCGCGGCATCAAGT
>JALXFQ010000191.1 GCA_027067235.1 Gammaproteobacteria bacterium | reverse complement strand
AACGCCAGCAACGCTGCCTTGTGCCCGGACGGCGCATTCATCTCCGACCTTTCCGCCGCCCATACTGTGCTGGCCGATGCCGGCGGTCCGCTGGCGCAGGCCGCGCGCGCAGACCGGCGCGCCATCGTCTCCGCGCAAAACCGCCAATACATGGCCGGCGCCTTTTACGCCAGCGGTGATGTGGTTACTCACCAGGGTCAGCTGTACCGCTGCAGACCCTATCCGGCCAACAATCTCTGTGGCCAGGCGCCCGCCTCCTATGAGCCGGGCACCGGCTGGGACTGGGAGAAAGCCTGGGTGAAAGTGAAATAAGACGGAGGCGCTGCTACACTGCCGCCAGTACGGGGTAACGGAGTGTCGCATGTTTCATTTTTTCGGGCGCTGGCTGATCCGGCTCGCTCACTGGCTGGATTTCATTCTTATCTCGGTGGTTGCCTGGCTGTGGGCGTTTTTGCCGAAATCCACCCACGGATCATTGTATTTTCGTATTTTCCGCAGCTGGTGCCAGATGTTCGTGCGCGCCCTCGGCGTGCGTCTCAAGCTGCATCAGAACAACAGCAAGCGGCTGCCGCAGCATTATGTGCTCATCGCCAACCATCCCTCAGCTCTGGAAGACATCGGCACGCCTTCCCTGTTTCCGGTGCAGTCACTGGCCAAGGCAGCCGTGGCGGACTGGTTCATTGCCGGTAAAATCAATCGCGCTGTAGGCACCCTGTTCGTGGATCGCAAGTCCTCCGAGTCACGCCACGCGGCCAAACAGGCCATCATCGACACTCTGAAGTCGGGGCAGAACATGGTGATTTATCCGGAAGGCGGCTGCAAGGGCCGGCGTATCGCCGAGCGTTTCTATCCCGGCGCTTTTGATGCCGCCATGCAGACCGGCCTGCCGGTGCTGCCGGTTTTTATTCACTACGAGTGCCAGGACGATTTCGAGTGGCAGCCACCGTACAATCTGCTGGACATGCTGTTCCGCTTCATGCGATCACAGAATCCCACGGCCAACTTCCATGTGTTTGACCCGTGGTATCCGCAGCATTTCGACGACGCCGAAGTATTCGCCGAAACCGCACGCCAGCAATATCTGGTCTGGGAGAAGCAGTATCTTGGCCTGAATCCGCCTTCCTGACACCGGCCGCAGGGATGGATACCTCACTCGTCCAGTTCACGGAATTCGCCTTCCAGCACGTCTTTGCCACGCGAGGCCGCAGGCCTGCCGGCGTCACCGGTCTTCACAGGCCCGCCGGCCGTTCCGAGCATGCCTTTGCCGGCGAGATATTTAATCATCATGCGACGCAGCGGTGGTATCAGGCAGGCGAAACCCAGGGTGTCGGTAAAGAAACCGGGCGTCATCAGCAAGGCGCCGGCCAGCAGAATGCACATGCCTTCGGCCATTTCCATGGCCGGCATCCGGCCCTGCGCCATCCGGGTTTGCACTTTCTGAATCAGGCCCAGGCCCTGGGAACGCACCAGAGCCGCGCCGATGACGGCGGTCAGAACCACCAGGAAAATGGTCCAGCCTGCGCCGATAACGCCACCCACCTGAATCAGCAGGTACATTTCGATGACGGGAACAACGATAAACAGGATAAACAGGATGGGCATGGGCTATTACCGTTTGGCTATGGGGTTTGTGCGGGCTATCGTGGACAATGCGGACCTCTTGTAAATGATGGCAACCAATGAACTTATCAAGCGAAGACCAGCTCCGTCTGAATGTGCTCGTCAACAATGCCGACGCCATACGCATCGACGAAGGTAGCATGACGGTTTACGGTTATTCTGACAAGGGCGAAGCCAGGGTCCCGCTCAATCCCAACTGCCGCACCGACCAGTATATCAAGGCGGTGAAGGAATGTTTGTCCGGCGCGGTGCTGGGCTCGCCCGGCGGCTATCCGGTTTTTCTCAAGCGCTGGACGCGCATGGGGCAACAGCCGGACCAGCATCTGGGCGACCTGCTCAAACTGGGCGAAGACGAGGCGGTCATGGCCGTGGTCTGCGCCCCCGGACTGACGCCGCAACTGGCGCGCCTTGCCTGGTGGCATCAACCTTCTTTTGACAATGCGCGCAGAATGCTGGCCCGCGAAAGCGTGGCAAAAAGCGATTTTGGCCGCGAGCTGGCCGATTTCATTATCGAGTTCCTGCCGTTTGAAACCGATTCCATTGCCATCATCGAGGGCATCCGGCTGATCCTGCAAACCGGTCTGATCGACGCCGAAACCCGTGACAGGATCTGGCGCGCGGGCCAGCGCAAATCTTCTTACCGGGTCGGTTTCCTGCTGGCTGATCCCGAGGATCTGCCGGAGCAGTCCGATGCCCGGACCCTGGATCATCAAGTCGCGGCAAAACTGCGCGCGCTGATGGATGCGGGCAACCATGCCGCCATTCAGCTGGACGGCCTGTTCCGCCCTGCTGGCCGGGCGTTCATGCGGGCCTGCGAGTCGGTCATCAACCGGCCGCTGGATCAGGATGTGGTGGTAGCCCTCATGCATGCCATGCAGGGCTACTTCTCACGCATAGACCCGCAATCCAGGCCGGTCTCCAGCATGGACGAAGCCGCACACGAGGCGCGGGCGATCTGCGACCAGGACACTGCCCGGGCCGCGCCGGAGCTGGCGCAGATGATACAGCGGTTGCCTGAATTGAAGCCCGAATTGCAGGCGGCGCTGACCCTGAGCCGGGTCGGGGAATTGACCGTAGATGACATTCTTGGCCACACGGACGCAGTCGGCACGGTCATGAAAAAACGCCTTGAGCCCGTCACCACGCCCATCCTGCGGCAGTTTGCCATTTTGCGCGGCGCCTGATTTCCGCACTGCTCAGGTCTGGTTGTTGTTCTTGCAGAGGCGCTGTTCCACCGCCATGACTGCGGCTTCCACCCGCGAGTGCACATCGAGCTTGCGTAAGATGGATTTCACATGCAGTTTTACCGTGCCGTCGGAAATACCGAGATGGCGGGCGATCACCTTGTTGCTCTGACCCTCGGCAAGATGACACAGTATTTCCCGCTCGCGCGGCGTCAGGTCGGAAAACGGCGTTTTGGCGGTCGCCGCATCGCCATCGCCCTGCAGCGCCTTGGCCAGAGTACCGGTAAGGTCGGGCGCAACCACCGTCTCGCCGTTGACGATATCGTTCATGGCGTTAATCAGCTCGTCTGGCTCCATATCCTTGAGCAGATAGCCCTGGGCACCATTGCGCAGCGCCTCGACCAGATCCATTTCGTCACGCGAGGTGGTCAGCATGCTGATAGGCATTTCCAGGCCTTCCTTGCGCAGCCTGGCCAGTACCGACAGGCCATTGACATCGGGCATGCGGATATCCAGCAGAATCACGTCAGGCCTGACTTTTTTTGCCACTTTCACGCCTTCTTCACCGGACGCAACGGCGATCACCTCAATCTGCCTGCGTTCCAGCAGCTCCTGCAAACCTACCCGGAACAACGCATGGTCGTCGATTAACAAGACCTGCATGAAACCTCCAATTCCCCGTTCGTAGCGTTGCGATGGCGCTTGCCGCAGGCGCAACCCGTCGGGCAGCGCCAGCCCTTCGCCATGGCCATGTTCAGCCGTCCATACTACCCATTTTGGGGGACGGAGGAAAGAGTATCCCCGGAACCGGCAGAAAACGGCATGTTCAGCTCTACCCGGGTGCCGTCACCCGGTTCGCTCTCGATAATCAGTTCCCCTCCCAGTCTGGCGGCGCGCTCCTTCATAACCGTCAAACCGATATGGGTGCCGGGATGATCGCTGGGAGCAGGCCCTTCAAAACCGACGCCATCGTCTTCGATCAGCACCTGGTAACCGTCAGTGTTGCTGCATTGCACCAGCACCCGTACAGTATGCGCGCGGGCGTGTTTTTTCACATTGTTCAGCGATTCCTGCACAATACGCATGACCTGCAGTTCCTGGCTGGCGCTGAGGTTCTCGTTGTCGCAGTCATATTGCAGATAGGCGGCCACGCCCGAGTCACGCTTGAAGCGCTTGATGACGCGGTCCAGCGCCGGGTACAGGCCCTGTTTATCCATGGGAGAGCGAAAATGCGCGATCAGATCACGCAATTCGCTGTTGGCTTCGTCGATACTGGCCTCTACCTTTTCTATTTCATGAATCGAGGCATAGTCGCCGGTCTGCTGCAGGGTCTGGTCTAGATTGCGCACCTGGAAGCGCAGGCTGACCAGAGTCTGGGCCAGGGAATCGTGCAGATCATGGGCCAGCCGGTTGCGTTCCTCGATGATGGACAGGCGTTTGGATTCCGCATCCAGGCGCGCTTTCTCGATGGCAAAACCCAGTTGCTTGCCCACGGTTTCCAGCAGCTCCTGCATTTCTTCGGTCGCCGCCACATCGGGAGTGGCAGTCAGCAGATGATAGACACCGACGGTGCGGTCCTGATAACGCAGGGGAATGCTGATGACACCGCGGACATCTTTGGCAAGCAGGCTGCGGATATCGCTGCTTTCGTCAACATCCAGCCGCTTCCCCACCACTTGCGGCACCGTGCCGTTGAAAGCGCCAAACAGCCCGCTGTCTTCTGTCGCCGCCGCCCGTTCATCGTGAATGCCCACATAGCGGGTCAGACGGGTTCCGCCTTTTTCGTCCAGCAACTTGGCGGCGCCGGCCGGGGCGCCGACAACGCCCATGAGCTTGCGCATGGTGGCCGTAAGCAGCTGTTGCAAATCGTGGGATTCGTTGATGGTGGAAGCCACGTCGTACAGAATTTCCAGGGAACCGCGTTTCTGTTCCAGGCGCTCGGTTTTGTCGCGCACCTGGCTGTCCACGTCCAGCACTGATTCCCGCATCGCTGTGGCCAGCGCGGCAAGCTTGTCCGCCAGATTCCTGTAGCTGGGGTCGGCAACACGGATTTTCTGGTCATACTGACCATTGCTGATCATCTCCACATAGCGCTCCAGTGTTTGCAGCGCTGCTGCAGCCTCGCGTTTCATGCGGCTGGGTCAGTGTTCCGGCTGTTCCTTTTCAAACAAGTATTCCATCCCTTCCGGCGGCCTGTGCGCCGCATCATTGGGGTTGATGAAAGCAAACTGACTGTCACCGCCTTCCACTTCGATGTAATCCAGGGTGGCGCCCCTGATCAGATCGGCGCTGGACCGGGATATCAGTACTTCCACCCCGGAGATGGAGAATATCTGATCCTTATCGCGCAGCTGGTCGTATCCCATGCCATATTCTATGGCGCCATTTTCGTGCTGTTTGGCCGCCACCCGCAAGTGCAGGTCTTCGCCCTGGTACTGTTTTTCGGCTTTTTTGATCTGCGCCAGCGCAGCGGGGGTGATATTAATCATGTTTGCTCCTGTGATTCCTGACAAATTGCGTGAAGTTGTCGACCCAATGATTGTCGCCCGCCTGGCGCTGATGCGCATAACAGGCCAGTACATTGTTTACCGTAATACCGTCTTTTTCCCCGTCAATGCCAAAGCCGCGTTCGACCTGGTACGCATATTCCAGGCCAGGCGCTAGATTCATTACCCGCGAATAATGAAATTCGTGCGCATTGAACGTGCCGCTCTGGCTGGAACGCCAGCCGGCTTTTCCGGTCTCCCTCAGTCTGACATAGCCGCGCCCCTGGGGCTGGTCGTACATGGCGCTGTCACAGGGAATCGCGCCCACCATGGGACAGGTCTCGCCACGCCAGCTGATCTGGCGACCGAGATACATCAGGCCGCCGCACTCGGCATAAACCGGCAGACCTGACGCCACCGCCTGGCGGATCTGCCGGCGCATGGAGGTATTGCCGGAAAGCTTGTGCATGCTGGTTTCCGGAAATCCGCCGCCGATGAACAAGCCGTCCACCTCGGGCAGGACGGCATCACGGGTCAGGTCAATCGCGACCAGCTCCGCTCCGGCGCGCTCGAAGGCGGCCAAATCATCGGGATAGTAAAAACCGAAAGCGGCATCTCTGGCAATGCCTATTCTTACGTCGGCTGTCCTGGGCGGCCGCGGCCGCGGCTCCAGGGGAAACGCCACATCGGCGGCAGCCGCCAGCAACAGGCTCATATCCACCTGGTCGGCGACAATTTCGCTCCAGCGCTGGATGATGGCGTGACTGCCCCCCATCTCGTTGGATGGAATCAGGCCGAGATGACGTTCATCAATCAGCAATGCCGGATTCTTGCGCACAGCTCCGACAACAGGAACATCGGTATAGGTTTCAACCGCCCGCCGGAGTTTACTCTCATGTCGCTGCCCGCCCACCTGATTGAGTATCACCCCGGCAATGACGACATCCGGGTCAAAGTTCAGATAACCGGTCAGCAGTGGCGCGATGCCACGGGTAATGCCGCGGGTATCAATCACCAGGATAACGGGCGCGCCAAGCAGGGCGGCCAGCGCTGCATTGCTGTCGCTGCCATCGACAGCGACGCCGTCGAACAGGCCCTTGTTGCCCTCGATCAGAGCAACATCGGCCTGTGCGGCCCGGGCAGCAGCCATTTGTTTGATTGCTGCGGGTGTCTGGGTATGAAAATCGAGGTTGAAACAGGGCCGGCCAGAGGCCTGGGACAGCCATAATGGATCAATGTAATCGGGGCCTTTTTTGAAACTCTGCACCCGATATCCCTGATCGCGCAGCGCCGCTGCCAGGCCGAGACTGATGGTGGTCTTGCCGGACGACTTGTGAGCAGCGGAAATATACAATGTCTTCATGGCTCGGTCCGCAACGATGTCAGCAATCGGAACGCGCTGCCGGCGACCAGACCGCGGGGCTCAACCGAATATGGCGCCATATCACAGGCCGGCCAACGCAAAAAGAGGCCATGCCAGAGCAGCATCGCCTCCCCTGAAAATGCCTTGTCCGGGACAGATCTAACTGGCAGCGGGCGGATTCAGCACGGCATCACCCAGGCTTTCGGGCAGGATATCAAGCACCTTGACCACGAACAGCACCGCAAGCAGTGCAATGGCCACGCCGCCCATGCCCAGCAGGAATTCGGGCAGACTGGGTGCATAATGCGCCACCACGCCATCGCTGAAACTGCTGCTGGCCGCCATGCCCGGAAACAGCGGCAGGGGATAGACCTGCCCGCCGATGATAATCACATATAACTGCGCAATGCCGCCCACAATGACCGCCACGGAGGCAATGGCAATCCAGAATCGCGAATGACCCAGTTTGGTGAAGATAATGAACAGCGGCAGCAACGCGCCTATCAGTATCTGCCCGATCCAGAACAGGCTGGTGTAAACGCCGCCGTTGAGCAGAATGAACGACTCGATTCCGTGCGTACGCGTAATATAGAGCTTGTACAGATGATAAATCACTACCAGCAACAGCACCGCCGCGACAAAAACACCAAGCAGGTTTTTCCAGCGCCGCAGCACGCTATCGCTCAATTCACGATCCGTGGCGCCGTAGATGCCCATGATCAGCAACAGAAAAATGGCCAGCCCGAAAGCAAAAGACATGATAATGAACAACGGCGCCAGAATGGCTGCGTCATATGCTTCGCGCGCCACCAGGAAACCGAAAATGGAACCGGTGCCGGTTGTCAGTATGAGACGCCAGACGAAAGCCACCACTCCGGCCGGCTTGTAATATTTGCCCACCATGCGATCCATCATCGCCCACAGATAAAAACCGACAATGGCGAGAAAGCCGGTATAGAGAAAGATATTCCAGGCGAAAATGGATTTGAAATTGTATTTGGTCATGGCCACGATGAGACGGTCCGGCCGCCCCAGATCGAGCACCAGCACGATCAGGCCGCCTATCAGCAGAGCCATGGCCAGCAACGCCGAAAAGCGGCCGACCGGCTGGTACGGCTGCTTGCCGAAAACTGTACCGATGGAAGCGACATTCAAGGCACCAGAGGCGGCGACTATGAGAAAAATGGCGAATACATGAGGCAGGCCCCAGACCACCTGGTTGCTCATGCCGGTGACGATATGCCCGTGATGCTCCATGTAGTAAGCGGCGCCCAGCCCCGCAACTATCATTAGCGCCAGAGCGCCAAGCAGCCCCCAGTATCCCGGAGATGTTCCTTCGATATTGCGATAGTAGAGATTTTTCATTTTCGCCATGTTCAGAATACGTTAGATAAGCTGCCGGGCCTGCTGGCGTTATACGCCCTGATACCGCACGCCCGGATTGAGTTTCAGATCAGCGCGCATGGCCCGGCTTGGTTCGCTGGCCATTTTCCGGGCTATCTCGCTGTTCGGGTCTTTCAGATCGCCAAACATGATGGCGTTGTGGCCGGCTGCCGCGCAGGCTTCCACGCAAGCAGGCAGACGCTCGCTATCCACCCGGTGTACGCACATAGTGCATGCCTCGACCGTACCCTTGCCACGCGGCGCATGGGGTTTCTGCTTGGTCACGGTTTCGTGTTCGAAAGAGCGGGCCTTGTAAGGGCAAGCCATCATGCAATAGCGGCAGCCGATACAGATATGGCGGTCTACCAGGGCGATGCCGTCAGCGCGGATAAAAGAAGCGCCAGTGGGGCAAACATCCGCACAGGGCGCCGTTTCGCAATGCTGGCACATCATCGGCAGGGACAGCTGATATCCGGTACGCTCGTCCTTCAGCTCGACCTTGCGCATCCACTGCGGGTCGGTTTCAGCGTGGCCGCTCTGTTCGATGCCGTTTTCTTCGTGACAGGCGGTAACGCAATCCGTGCAGCCGTCCACGCACCTGGCGGCGTCCACCAGCAGGCCCCAGCGAACCTTGTTCGATACCGGCTGATCGGGCGCGCGCGCTTCCGCCATCCGGGTCAGAACCAGGCCGCTGCCGGCCGCGGCAAGCGCAGCTCCCGCCACGGCGGACTTACCCAGAAATTCCCGACGACTGCTCTGTAACGATTTGTTATCACTCATTTTTCGTCTTCCGGTACAGTTGCATGGCACTGAAAGCAATCCAGCGTAACCGCCGCGTAGGCATGACAGGACTGGCAGAACTCCCCTTCGGCATTGATGGGAATATATTTGCCGTTGTCGTCTTTCGAGGCATGACAGGATATACAGTTTTTCAGGCTGTGTTTGGTCGTACGGATGCCACGATGCATGGTTTCGTCACGCTGGTGCAACAGAAACTTCATGTGGTTCCGGCGTATCACGTCAGTTGGCTCCACACACTGTTCGCCGCGACTGGCTTGCGGGTGTTTCGGCAGCAGACTGCTGTTACTGTCCTGGGCGCCCGCCACCAGGGCATAGGCCCCGATCACGGCTGCCAGTAACATTGTCGGTAATGTTACTTTCATAGGAGTTTTCCTTATTCACCCATACCCATGTCGATATAGCCGGTGGGGCATACATCCGCACAGATATGGCAACCAATACACCGGGCGTAGTCGGTATCGACGTAGCGACCGGTCGTGCTCTGATCCTTGCGGACCCGGTAAACTGCATCCTGCGGGCAGTAGATCACGCAGTTGTCACATTCAAAACACAAACCACAGCTCATGCAACGGTCCGCTTCCTGAATCGCTTCCTCTTCCGGCAGCGGTATCACGCGTTCGTGGAAATGATGCAGTACTTCGTCGGCGCTGGGTACATCTTCCTTGCGCTCGTGACGCGGCTCTTCCTCGAAATGCCCCAGAAACATTTCCTCGGCCTTGATGATCTCGTGTTCGGCGCGATCCTCGAAGTTGTGAATGGCCCAGTTGCCGCTGCTGGTGCCGCGCAAGTCGCCAGCCTGGTCCGGGTCAAAATGCTCAGGAGACAAACCGGCTTCCTGCAGTTTTTCCAGCAGATCGAAATGATGCACATCCACCTTGGGCCGCTTCTTGACCTTGGCGCCCTTGAGCACGGCGTCCATGGTTTCGACCGCGATGGCCGCCTGGCCAATGGCCGTCGTCAGCAGATGCGGGCGCACGATGTCGCCGGCGACAAAATGTTTGTCCTTGCCGGGCACGCGATAGGTGGCGTCGGCGTCAATCAGGCCACGCTCGTTGGCCATGTCTTCCAGACCGGTCATGTCCGAGCTCTGGCCGATGGCTGCCACAATCAGATCCGCTTCCAGCGTGCGCTCGGTGCCTTCCACCGGGATCGGCGTCATGCCGTCCATGGTGCAGTCGCAGATTTTCAGTCCGGTGGCCCGCCCGTTATCGCCGATAATCAGCTCCAGCGGCATGACGCCATCGAGGATTTCCACGCCTTCCTTGATGGCATCCTGAATTTCGTGCTCGGCAGCCATCATCTTGTCCTTGGTAAACAATGAGGTCAGTGTGGCTTCAGCCGGCTTGGCACCGTCGGCCAGAGCGTCGTCGTGCTGGACCGAGGTGTCGAGTACAACGTCTTCGGGCTTGCCCGCTGCTGGATTGTGACCCAGGCGGCGCGTGACCGAAACCACGTCGATGGAAGTATCGCCACCACCAATACAGATAACCTTTTGCGCCGTGACTTTCATGCGGCCTTCGTTGAAAGCCTTGAGAAATGCCACGCCGGAAACGCAGTTGGGCGTCTCTGCCCAGCCATCCACGGGCAGGTCACGGCCATTCTGGCAGCCAATGGTCCACAGAATGGCATCATAATCTTTTTCCAGTTGCTCGACGGTCACGTCGGTGCCCACTGCAACGCCGGTCCTGACGTCCACGCCCATGTCGAGAATGCGATCTATCTCGCCTTTCAGGGTGTCGCGCGGAATACGGTAATTGGGAATGCCATAACGCGCCATGCCGCCCAGTTCCGGGTCACGCTCGAAGACAGTGACGCCATGACCCAGCCGGCGCAGTTGATAGGCCGCCGACAAACCCGCCACGCCGCCGCCAATGACCGCGACTTTCTTGCCGGTATCCTGGCCGGCAGCAAACCGGTAGCCATTTTCCAGCGCAGTATCGCCAATATATTGCTCGACCGAGTTGATGCCGACATAGCCTTCCACCGCGTTGCGGTTACAGCCATCCTGACAGGGTGCCGGGCATACACGCCCCATCATCGAGGGGAACGGATTGGAATTGGTATTCCGCAGGAAGGCGTACTCCTGCATGCTCATGTCAGCGGGCGGCTTTTCGATGCCGCGCACAATCTGCAGCCAGCCGCGTATCTCGTGGCCGGACGGGCAGGAACCCTGGCACGGCGGAGTACGCAACACATAAGTGGGGCAGCGATGGCTTTTGTCGGCGACAAAAACCTTGTCATGCAGACTGGACCAGGTGTTCTGGCCTTCTTCGAACTTGCGGAAGGTGTGGGAATCGCCCCTTTTTGTGTTTTTACTCCAGGGAGTTGCCATAGCCCTAATCTCCTAAAGATTATGTAATATGTTGATGCGTACGGGAAAAAAGATCGCGAGCGACCTAGTCTTCCTGTCCGGTTAGTTTGATTGCATTACTCACCAGCTGGTGAACACTTACGATTCTGTCCATGCCGATTTCATAGTACGGCATGACCTTGGAAAACTGCGTTTTGCAGATGGCGCAAATGGCTGCCATATGGGTAACGCCCTTGCCTTCCATGGTGGTTTTCAGCGCCTGCATGCGCGGCAGCGCGCCCTTGATCCGCACCTCCATCAGGTCATCGGTCAGCAGGCCGCCACCACCACCGCAGCAATAGGTTTCCTCGCCGATGGTGTGGTGCGGCATATCCACATAGTTGTTGCAAACCGCCTTGATCACGTTGCGCGGTATTTCAAACTGGCCGCCTGGCTTGTCTCCCATGCGCGACGCGCGCGCGACATTACAGGAATCGTGGAAAGTCAGGGTCATGTGATCATTCTCCGACGGATCCAGCGTCAGCACGTCGCGCTGGATCAGATCCCAGGTAAATTCGCAAATATGCTGCGGCACCGGATAGGCCGGATCCAGCTGTTTCTGCAATTCTCTGGAATAGGCGTCATCGCCGCCGTGTCCGACACCGGCGAGGGTATTCCAGAAACTGTAGGCCGCGCGCCAGGCGTGACCACATTCGCCATGGATGATGCGTTTGACGCCAAGATCCAGAGCCGCCTTGCGTATACGCTCCGCCTGCCGCTTCATGTTCTCGTAACTGCCGATGAACATGGAGAAATTGGCTGCTTCCGAGGCATAGGAGGAAACTGTCCAGGAAACGCCTGCTTCATGGAAAACCTTGGCGTAGCCAATCAGGCCGTCGATATGCGGCTCGGCAAAGAAGTCGGCAGACGGCGTAATCAGCAGCACGTCCACGCCTTCACGATCCACCGGCAGTTCCACCTTGACGCCAGTGTCATCTTCAATTTCTTCCTCCAGGTCTTCCAGCGTCATTTTCAGGGCCGGTCCGGGCAAACCCAGGTTGTTGCCGATCTTGAAGACCTTGGCAATTATTTCGTTGGTGTACTTCATGCCGATGCCAACGCTGTCGAGAATCTCGCGCGCCGCCATGGTGATCTCGGCAGTATCGATGCCGTAGGGGCAAAACACCGAACAGCGACGGCATTCGGAACACTGGTGGTAGTAGTTATACCAGTCGTCCAGCACTTCCCGGGTCAGTTCCTGAGCCCCCACCAGCTTGCGGGTGAAGCCAAATTTGCCCCATATCGTGTAATAGCGACGATAGACCTTGCGCAACAGATCCTGACGCGCCACCGGCATGTTCTTGGGATCTGCGGTACCGAGGAAATAATGGCACTTGTCGGTACAGGAACCACACTTCACGCAGATATCCAGAAACAGCTGCAGGCTGCGGTATTTGCTTTTCAACTCACCCAGCTTGTCGATGGCCTTGTTCTGCCAGTCGGGCACCAGTTCGCCAGGAAAGCCCAGCGGTTCCTGGTGCTCCGGCTTGGCGATAAACGGGCCGTCGCCTTGCATCACACCCGGCTGGATGTGAGGCACGTCGAGATATTCCTTGACTTCGGGCGTTTCTATTTCTTTTGCCATGACTGATTTGTCTCTGTTTTACTGGCCTGAAGACTTGTCCAGAGGTTTGGCCCAGTCGGCGATATGCCGCCGCTCGCGCGCATTGTCCACCTGGTTACGGGTAGGACTGAAAAAGATGCCGACCCCATGCAACAGCTTGCTGTAGGCGAAAATCATCATCAGTATCGCCACCAGCGCCAGATGTACCAGCAGGACACCGTCTGACGGCAGGTTCTGCCAGTCGAACCGAAGCAGGCCGAGGAAAAACGCTTTCACCTGCACGATGTCTGTATGGGCGACATATTTCATGCCCAGGCCACTCAGGCCTATGCTGATCAGCAACAGCAGTATCAGATAATCCGACGGCGACGATATGTAGCGCACACGATCCACCACAATGCGGCGCGCCAGCAGACCCAGCAGCCCGGCCACCATGGCCATACCGGCGTAGATGCCGGCCCACTGGCTCATGGCGATCAGGCTGGGCACATGTTCGACGAAATAGCGCGTGTGCCGGATCAGCACCAGCAACAGCCCGAAATGGAACAGGAAGGCAAACAGCCAGGTTGGCTTGTTGCCCTTGAAGAGGCTTTCGAACAAAACCACTTCCTTGAACATTCTGTACACGACGCCGGCCCGGGTCACGGGCGCAGGAGTCGTCGGTATTTTCAGCGGCGCAGGCGTTTTCGCATAGATATAGATCTTGCGCACCAGCCCACCGACCAGCAAGACAGCTGCTGCGTAGAACAGAAACGTGTAGACGTAACTAATTGCAGACATCAGAGTAATCCTGGGTCAATTGGAGGGCGGAGCGACCCCGCCCTCCAATCAGGGATCAGGCGCGTTATACGCAACCCGTCGGCTTGGGCAGGCCGGCATAGCGGCAAGCCTGCTTGGCGGGACCGTAAGGGAACAGTTCGTACAGATACTTACTGTTGCCTTTCTCCTTGCCCAGTTTCTTGCCAATGGCCTTGGTGAGAACGCGGATAGCCGGAGCAATCTGATACTCCTCGTAGTACTCGCGCAGGAAATTGATGATATCCCAGTGCTCGTCGGTAAGCGTCAGATCATCCTGGGCCGCCATTACGTCAGCAATGCCGGGAACCCAGGTAGACAGGTCGGCCAGGTAGCCTTCCTCGTCCACGGCATACTCTTTTCCATCAACTGTAATCGAACTCATTGTGCGTTTCTCCTAAATAAAACGTGAATAATGATGAATGCCCCTACAACCAGGCTTCTACCGCATCATTTTCGGCTGCCAGATCAACGAATCCGGCGTAATCTATGGCCTTGACACCATCGACCAGCTTGTCTTCGGGGATACCGCGCGCCGCCATGTCTGCGCCCAGCGCATAGATGGAAACACCCGTCTCGGCCATCGCAGCCGCCAGTTTCTCTCCGGCAGTGCTGCCTGCGCGAGCTGAAATAACGCCGTCCTCGATAAGCAGAACCGCATCGCCGGGCCGGGTATGGCCCAGACAGCTTTCCAGCGCATTTCGTTCGTACGCAGACTTGTTAACTGTGTGTAAAATCGACATAAGCAACCCTCAAAAGCTCAGGATAACGTCTTGATCCTGCATAAGATCCGCCATTTCGGCGCGGCTGACGACACGAATGGAGGGCTTTTCCGCCCAGTCATCATCCTCATCTTCGTACACCAGAGGCATCAGATCGTCTTCCGTCAGGCCACGTTCGTCGAGAGACTCCTTTTCAACGTACAGCTTGTTGATATCGTAATCTCCCAGGGCATTGAATGTCGGCGAAAAATTTTTCATGCCGATACCTGTCGTGTCCTGACCCTGGATAATCTGATAAACCCCGTCATCAATGAAGGCCAGACTGACGTCCTGCTCGAACGCAGCAGCAATCAACACGACCTCCAGTGACTCCAGCGCATATACCGTTCCGTAAGGCGCCTTGCGGTTCAGATACAAAAACTTCTTGGTCGAACCGCCTTCGTTCATATCACCCATTTCTATCTCTCCGCTTAGTCGCCAAAGGTGACCAGACGATCACTCTGGATACCCGTTTCGATCAGCTGGCCCAGGCCAGAGATGCGAAACCCTTCCGCCACGTTGTTGGCGCCCTTGCCGTGTCTCTCGGCTTCGCCGTCGTCCATCATGCCGCGGCGCTGACACGCCGCCACACACAGAACCAGATCCACGTCATGCTCTTTCGCCAGTTCCGACCACTGCTTGGTGACCTGACGGTCATCCAGCGGCGGCACGGAATAGGACGTGCCGTTATAGACGCCATCGTGATAGAAAAACACGCGGGTCACTTCATGGCCCTTTTCCAGCGCCGCCCTGGCGAACTGATAGGCAGAATCAGATGCCTGGTGCTGATACGGGCCTTCGTTTACGAGAATGCCAAATTTCATTGGGATCTCCGGTCAGAAGCGGATATGAGCAGACGCGTTCAAGGTATGACGGGCGCCTCTCCAGTTATCGATATGGAAGCGTGTAAACGGCAGTTCCGTCATTTCGAAGAAACGCGGCCAGCCGATGCGTTCTATCCAGTCGCCAATGCGTTCCCAGTCTTTTGCATCTTCCTTGTAACACGCCAGAATCTTCTTCACGATGGCGGCAGCTTCGGGCCAGCGCGGCGCATTGTTGGGAATGCCGGCTGCCACCAGTTTGTGGAACATGGGCTTGCTGCGGGCATTGGAGTTCTTGCCGCCCACCCAGATGGCGATTTTGGTGTGCTCCGCATCGTTGATCTGCATCGGCGGGCACGGCGGGAAACAGGCGCCGCAACAGATACATTTCTTCTCGTCCACTTCCAGCGAGGGACGGCCATTGACCATGGCCGGGCGTATGGCCGCAACCGGACAGCGCGCCACCACAGAAGGCCGCTCGCAGACATTGGACACCAGATCATGATTGATCTTCGGCGGCTTGGTGTGCTGCACGTTGATGGCGATATCACCCTGGCCACCGCAGTTGATCTGGCAGCAGGATGTGGTGATATGCACGCGGTTGGGCATTTCCTCGTGGGTGAACTCGTCATACAGCTCATCCATCATGGACTTGACCACGCCGGACGCATCGGTACCGGGAATATCGCAATGCAGCCAGCCCTGGGTATGGGAAATGAAGGTGACGGAGTTGGCCGTGCCGCCTATGGGATAACCGGCATCGGTAATGGCCTCCACCAGCGCATCCACCTTGCTCGCGTCAGCCACGGGGATTTCCATGGTGCCGCGCAGGGTAAAGCGCACGTGGCCATCGGCGTACTGGTCGATGATATCGCACAGCAGATTGATCTCGTAGGGGCCGAGCTGACGCTGTGTGCCGACCTTGACCGTATACAGCTCGTCACCGCTCTTGGCAACGTGCTTGAGTACGCCGGGACGCACATGCTCGTGATAATCCCAGTTGCCGTAGTTCTTCAACATCGTTGGATGCATATACTGAAAGCCGTCGGGACAACCGCTTTCAATGGGCATGCGAGGCTTTGCTTTTTCTTCAGCCATGTCTATCTCCAGTAAAATATTCTTCGGTCAACCCGCCCGCAGGCGGGTTTGTCTGTTGATCAGGCCCGCGGGCCGAACCCGGCAATCAGCCAGCTTTCTTGCGCTCTTCCCACTTGGCCGCTTCCTCGTCCCACTTGTCCATGCGGACATAGTTGGAGGTACGCGGATGGGCGACCATGTTGGGATCGACATCAACCCCGATACCCTCCAGGAAGTTGGCCAGACCGATACGGTCGATCATTTCGCCGCAACGCTCATGCTCAAGGCCATTTTCCGCCCAGAAATCAATGATTTCTTCAGCCAGCTCGACCAGCTCTTCATGATCTTCATCGGTGTCCAGTTTCTTGAATGGAATCACCACCGTGCCGAACAGGTCGCCGATTTTCAGCGTGCGCTTGCCGCCAATGAGAATGGTCGCGCCCTTGTCATCCCCCGGAGACAAAGCCTTGGGCACAACATTCAGGCAATGCATGCAACGCACGCAATCCTTGTTGTTGACTTCCAGAGTGTCATCATCGTTCAGCGTCAGAGCACTGGTGGGACAGCGGGAAATAATGTTGTCATGCACATGCTGGCGGCCTTTTTCAGCCACATATTTTTTCCACTCTTCCTGATCCACTTTCATGTCGTCGCGCCAGGTGCCGATAACAGAGAAGTCGGAGCGCTGAATGGAGTTCATGCAGTCATTGGCGCAGCCGGAAACCTTGAACTTGAACTTGTAGGGCAAAGCCGGACGATGCATGTCGTCCATGAAGTTGTTGACCAGTTCACGGTGGATGCGCTGCTCGTCCAGATTGGACATTTCGCAGCGACCGGAACCAACACAGGCCATGGCGGTGCGTACGCACGGGCCAGCACCACCCAGATCCCAGCCGTACTCGTTGATTTCATCAAAGAAGTGCTGCACCTGATCGGACTTGGCGCCGATGAACATGATGTTGCCGGTCTGCCCATGGAAGGCTATCAGGCCGGAACCGTACTTGTTCCAGGAATTGGAAAGCTGGCGCAGCATGTCGGTGGAGTAGTGGTTGGCCGGTGCCGGCTGTACGCGCAGGGTGTGAAATTCCTTGGACTCGGGGAACATGTCGCCGACTTCGGAGAAACGCGGAATAATGCCGCCACCATAACCGAACACGCTCAATGTACCGCCTTTCCAGTAACCCAGGCGCGTATTATAGGAATGCTCCAGCTGGCCGAGCAGGTCAACCATCATGTCGCTCTCCATCGCCAGACGTTTCAGACCGGTAACGAAGCTGGGCCATGGGCCTTTTTCCAGTTCGTCCAGGTTGGGTGTATCGTGAAACGGCTTCTTGGATTTCTTTTCTTTGGGGAGATACGAAGCGTGCTTCTCCGGATTCTTAGGTGTAGACATTGCCAAGTTTCCTCTCTAGACAAAAATTCATTCCGCAAAAAGCCTTGAAACACTTTTCGCTCATTCAATACTGGCGAGACCTGCGCCGCCCGGATCACTAGAATACACAGCCGGATACAGCGGCAAAAAACATGGCAACACGATCTCCGCCACAACTGCGCCAGTCTAGTGACGCAGCCCGCAAAGGCAAACCCGCCTTTGTGGGTGGTTGACTTTTTCGCTCCCTCACCCCTTTTGGGGTAGGCGGTATGGCATGCCGACAGAACGCGGCAATTTGCCCACCCGCCGCCTTCCCGCAGGCCGGTTTCCGGTATATCCTTATATGCTAATGCGGATCGCATTAAACTGTGCAGCCGCGCCATTGTCAAACAAAAAAAGACGCATGAAATTGATCTATCTCAAAACCAGGCGATTGTATTTGTGCATACGCCCCTGCGGGCAGACGCGCTAGACATGTCGGCCAGCGCTGGTCAAAACCCGTTCGACCTGGACGACAACAAGGCCTATGCCCGTTGGAAACAGGGCAAGATTGCCGGCTATCCGGCGCAGGCGCGGCAACTGGTCGTGCCGGTCAGGCAACCCGGCCGCCTGTCGAATGGGGAAAAAGCCCGGCTGCTGGACCGCTGCGGGCGAGCCAACATGGCGGTTTATCAACTGGACCCCGGCCGCAGCTACGGCAAACCGGAAATCGCTGCGCTGGCTGCCCAGCTTGGCCTCAGGCGCCTGGATTGCAACCTGCTTGCCGACCGCGACTGCATCACCACCCTGCGCCACGAGACGGCGAAGGCAAAAAGGGGCTATATCCCCTACTCCAACAGGCGAATTAACTGGCATACCGATGGCTATTATAATGCGCCGGAAAATCGCATTCTCGGCATGCTGCTGCATTGTGAGCAGCCTGCAGACAGCGGCGGCGAGAACGTGCTGCTGGACCACGAAATGGCGTATATCATGCTGCGGGACCACAATCCCGACTTTGTACGATTGCTGATGCAGCCGGACGCCATGAGCATTCCGGCCAATACCGAACCGGGCGCCAGAGTGCGCGGGGAGCGCAGTGGCCCGGTTTTCGCGGTGACGCCGGCAGGGCATCTGCACATGCGCTACACGGCGCGCACGCACTCCATCCGCTGGAAGGAAAATACCCGGGAGGCGGCACGAGCGCTTGCCGCATTGCTGAACGGTGAATCGCCCTGGCAGCTCAAGCTCAGGCTCGGCAAAGGACAGGGTCTGGTATGCAACAATATACTGCACACGCGAACGGAGTTTGATCAGCATGCGGAACAAAGCCGCCGTTTACTGTATCGTGCGCGTTTCCTCGACCGTATTGAAGAGGCGCCAAAATGACCCCATTTGAAAACCTGAATCTTCTGCGCATCATGCAAGGTGGCAAACATTGTTATATCTAAGCGAAGTCATGCTCCAGAACTACGATCTCGAAAGTTTTGAGGATCTGTGCAAAATCATTGCCGAGCGCGCCGTTCGGGATCGCGAAATACATTTCAGAATGGACGTCAAACCCACCTATCCCGACACGCCGCCCAACTGGGAAGACCGGCTGGAAGGCGCGTTCGCCGGTGTAAATTCGGTCACTTTCTAGGAAACGCGATGACTTACCTCAAAGATGCAAGCATTGTCATGGACGCTGACGATGCCGGCGATGCAGAGACCGCTTCAGCCGTACTGGAAGCGAAAATTGCTGACATTCAGCAACAGATCACCTGTCTGCCCGCCGGCTATAAACCCGAGCAACGCGCCCTGTTGCTGCTGGACATGGCCGACGCGCAGCTGAC
>JALXFQ010000190.1 GCA_027067235.1 Gammaproteobacteria bacterium | reverse complement strand
TGGCGCTTACCAGCCGGTAACTGTCGCCGCTGGCCGGCGCGTAACCGTTGATGAAAGTCAGATTGATCGCACCATTGAGGGCAGCATCGCCACCCACCTTGATCTGGTCATATTGGCCCGCGCCGGTTCCCGCCGCCTCCATGTTCAGCGTCCCGCCGGAACCAATATTCAGATTACCGGCCACGTTCAGCGTTCCGGGCGAATGACCGGGCGCTACCATGGCGTTGCTGCCCGCGGGCAAGGCCACGTTCAGATCGCCACCGACGGTCCCGGCGCCAGTCAGCGAGCCGCCCTCGATGCGAATGCCCTGCGTATCGCCGGAGGAAATATTACCACCGCTGAGATCGGTATTTCCAGCGCTCTGGCGAAAACCGCCATCAAAGGCGATATTACCGCTGTCAGCGCTGACATTGCCGCTGTTGTTGAACGCGATACCGCTCTCGATACGCGTGTCTCCAGCGCCATTTTGTTTGCTAAAATCACCAGTATTGTTGAACACACTGTTGTTCACGCTGCCGACCGTAATATCCAGCAAGGCGTTGTCCGCCAGAGCAACCAGCGAACCGCTGTTGTTGATCACGGCATCCCCCAGGGCCACGTCACCTCCGCTCCATTGCGCCGCTCCCTGGTTGTTCCAGCTGCGGTTCAGCAGTTGTTTCTCGCCGTTGGTGGAGATGGTGGCAGCGCCGGTGGAATCGAGTTTTCCCGCGCCCCGGATTCTGCCTTCGGCCCAGTCGAAACCGCTGGTGGCGATATCGCCGTCGCCTTCGAGCGTCGCGCCTTTCAGCGTGGTCTTGCCTGATACAGCCATGTTCCCGGCCAGGGATATGCGCGTGGCTGCATTGCGACCCGGTCCTGCTGCCGCCGCCGTGTTTTCCATGGTCAGATCGCCGCCGACTGCGATGCGCCCGCCTTTGCCGGTGGATTCGATATTGGCGCGCGCATCAGCGTCCTCGCCACGCATCAGCACATCACCCGCGACTGTAATGTCCTGTCTGCTGCCGGCCACGCCGTTGCCATCATGAACGATTTGCGCGGTAGCCCGGGTGCCGATATTGTTGCTCATGCCCTGCATGCTCAGGCTGCCAGCGCTGATAATCTGATCTGCCGCTTGCACCAGATCGGATACCCGGGTACTGATAACCGCACTGGCTCCACTCGCCGGCGCTACCGCAGCCAGCGCCCCCGGCGGCAATTTGGCATTGCCGACTCCGGGCAGATCCCGGCCTTGCAGACCGAGAGCACCGGCGACACTGACGGTCTGGCTGCTGCTGCCGTTCCCACCCGAACCGGAAGCATCGGTCAGGTTCAGGGCAATAACAGCATTGGCGTTTGCCCGCGCGCCAGCGGTCAGATTCAGGGCTTGCGCATTAATCTCCTGATCAAGATTGAAACTGTTCGTCGCAGTTGCGCCGTTCGGGCCGGTAGAAGAACCGGTCATTGTGATTCCGGCCACCGATCCCTCGGCATCGCCGCCCGTGATCGACAGGGCATTGGCTGCGGTGACTGTCTGTGTAGCGTTCAGGTGATGAGTCACGCCCGCAGACAGAGCGCTACTGTCAATTTCCAGATCAAGCTGGATGCCGGTAAAAGAATCAGTTCCTTTCCCCCGGATGGAGAGATTACCGCCCGCGGAAACGTCCTGGGTCGCCGTAACATCGAATACCGTACCGGTGTTTGTGGTAAAGGGAGAAACCCGGGAACTGATTTCAATCACGCTGTCGCCGCCATCGCTGCCGTTGATATTGATATTACCGTCTGCATGAATGGTCTGGGAAACCGGGACATTGTTATCGATATTATTCACAACGATGCGCGACGGCGAGGCGCCGTCGAGAAAATGGATGTCACCGCCGACATTGATGGTCTGGTTACGGGTTGCGGCTATTTCGGCATCAGCCTGCTGATTGTCGCCGCCCAGAATAAGCGCTCCGGCTATGTTCAGGGTCATGTCGGGAATGGGTCCGGTGAAATCCGAACCACCACTGCCGCCGAGCCTGGCGTCATTGCGCTGATAGCTCCCCGCCTCCACCCGGACATTTCCAGCCGTTGTGACGCTGATTTGTGAGCTGCCCAGCGTCCCGTCAATAACCGCCGAATTATACCGGCTGGTAGTATCACTCAGCCCCAAAGCTGTGTCGCTTCCTCCCCCGCGAATGACCAGATTACCGAAACCAGCGCCCAGGGCATCGTCCACAACAATGTTCGTATCACCGGAATACAGCAATACCGAGTTTCCTATTCCCTGGTCGCCACCGGCCAGCAGCACTTCCCCCGATTCTATCGTCAGCGCTCCTCCTCCCACCTGGACAAAATTGTCCCGGCTGTCCGCTGCTACCGGTGCGGCAGGGAGCATGGCCGGTGCCACCTTGCTCAAATCACCGCCATGAATGTCCACCTTCGACGCATTGATGAACACTTCCGAAGCGTCGATATTCACACGGTTTGACTCTCCCATGTTACCGCCGCGCAGGGTCAGCTCGCCGCCGCGACCACCGGTTTTTGTGCCATCCGATGAATAGATGAAACTGCCAGGCGTGGCAAAACTGCCGGCGCGGATATCGACCCTGTTGCTCAGACCGGCATCACCGCCGCGAATGACCGCTGATTTGGCTATGCCCAGGCCGATATCGCCATCGGCGTTGATGTCAACGCCCTGATCCGTTCCTGTTCCGCCGTGAATGTCGAGATTCTCGGCCGTCATGCGTATGTCGCCAGCCACATCAATACGTACCGCGCCGCTGTCGCCGCTGATGACGATATCACCAGAACCACTATTGTCCTGGTCGGCGGTCAGGATCAGGCCGGTCAGGCGATCATCCACCGAGCTGCTGTTATCGGAATCAAAAATCGAACCCTGCATGATAATGTCGTTATGGGCCTGCAGGGTCAGTGACCCGGGCGGGCTGCCGACGATGGTTCCCGCGCCGACATTTGTCACCGGCCTGACGCCATCCAGATCAAGATCAGCGGCCCAAAGTATGTTTCCCTGTTGCGGAGCGGCTGTACCACCGGGAATGGCGCTGGTGGTAATGGTGACATTGGTTCCGCTGGTCAGGCCCGCATAAATAGTAGCCACATCCAGTATCGCCCCCGAATTGGTCGGCTGAAAACAGGTATCATCAACGCAGGGGCCGGCGGTGCCGCTGTTGCCGACATTCATATTTGCCGAATCGCGGATTTCAATATTGTAGGGATCAATCAGCCAGGCACCGGCCCTGCCGTTGGGCGCGGAAACATCGGGCGTCTGCTGTATGACCAGATTGCTCTTGCCGGAGGTTTCGACAAAACCGCCGTTGCCGCCACCGACGCCGCCCCGGGCAGAGATGTTGCCCAGTATGTTGGCGGTATCCTGGGCGAAGACGATAACCTTGCCGCCGTCGCCGTTGTTCATGGCGTCGGAGCGCACGACGGCATTCTCGCCAATATAAACAGCGCTGGCGTTGCGCACATCGGGATTCTGACCCTGCCGATCGCCGCCGACCAGGATCTGGCCGCCGCCTGCGGAACCGGAAGCATCCACGCGGGAATCGTCGAAAACTCCAACCCGATCGCCCAGCAAGGCGATATCGCCGCCTTTCTGGCCGCTTTTTTCAGTGGACGAATCCACGTTGGCGCGCACATAGACTGTACCCTGCTCGCCGGCGTCGACATGGATAGCGCCGCCATCTGTGTGGATATCCGCATCAATAACCACTTCCTGCGGCGCCGGTGGAGCTGCCGCCGGCGCTGATTGGGTGGCTGACGGATTGCCGCCCGCCACGCTGGCCGCTGCGGAACCGGGAGCCTGAGAAGCCGGTGGCGCTGATGCCGTTTGCCCTGGCGCAGACTGGGACGCTGGAGAGGGCGCAGGCTGAGACGCTGCCGGCGCATTGGCCGGCTGGGAAGCGGGAACGGGCGGCGCGGCAACCGGTTCGGGCGCGGGCAGTGGATTTGCTGCGGCCTCCGCCGCGGCAGGCGCTGGCGCGCTGTCCGGCGTCGATGCCGGCGCATTTACTGTTTCCGGCGGCGGATTCAGCCCGGCCGCGGTCGCTGCATCTGTCTCGCTGGCAGCGGCCTCTGCGCTACTGTCCGGCCCATGCTGCGGCTGCCCGCCGTCGTTGCTGTGACTGGTCCCATTGTTCTGACCCGGCGCCTGGCTCTGGCCGGCCTGATTACCCTGGTCGTTCTGGGCGTGGGTCTCTGTCGCTGCCGGCCTGTCGTCGGCCGGTTTGTTCGCGGGTTTGTCGTCCGGCTTCGGTTTCGGCGGCGCAACACCGGTGATGCGGGTGGAGAAACTGCCGCCGTTGGTGGTCACCGGCGCATGTACGCCCACCGCCCTGCCCGCTTTCAGCGACACATGCAGCTTGCCGGAGGTGGAGCTGATGGGCGCGTTCACGTCGATGCGGTTATGCGCCTGCATCGACAGCGCAGCATCGCCGCCGGAGGTTTTGCTGATCGGCGCATTGACGGCAATATTGCCCTGCCCGCTGCCGTTGTCGGAGGTCTTGACGGAGACATTACCGCCGTTGTTCAGGGTGGCGTTGATACTGGCGGCGCGGCCGCCATCAATGTTGATATCCTGCGGATCCAGCAGCCAGGTGCCGGGCTTGCCGCCGGGCGCGCTTACGTCCACCGGCCGGGAAAAATCCAGCTTGCCCTTGCCGGAAGTTTCCACAAACCCGCCATCTCCGCCCGCAGGTCCGCCACGGGCCGACAGATAACCATCGGTTGTGGTGGTGGTTTCGGACCAGGCGATGATGCGCCCACCGTTACCTTTGCGCAGGGCATCGGCGCGAATGTGGCTAGCGCCGTCGATGCGGGTGCGCCTGGCCGTGGGCGTAGCGCCCTGACCCTGATAATCGCCGCCCATGAGTATCTGGCCGCCGCCGGCGTCGCCGGAAGCATCGATACTGGCGCCCTTGATGTTCACGGTATCGCCCAGTATGCGGATATCGCCGCCTTGCGCTGCGCTCCCCCTGGCCGACAGGCTACCGGATACATCCACCGTCGATCGGGCCTGCAGTATGATGGAGCCGTCGGCGCCGCGGCCGACGCGGTCGGCAGCTATTTCGCCGCGTTGCTGCACGGTTCCGGCAAACAGTCCCACCGCGCCATTGGTGGCGATCAGCCGGCCCAGATTGAGCGCCTTGTCGCCGGGAGCCTGCACGCGGAAACTGATATGTTCGTGATCCAGCGAAGTCAGGGTCACTTCACGACCCGCGGCGAGAATGATTTCACCGTTTCTGGCCTCGATGACGCCACCATTTTCGATGTCCGGCGCAATCAGCACCACTTCGCCGTTGTCAGCCGCCCGGATGTAACCGCGATTGACAATCTTGCCGCCATTGCCCTGGAAATGAAACCGGCCGGAGAGAAAATCGTCATCGCTGATATTCAGGGTCGAGCCG
Source organism: Gammaproteobacteria bacterium (assembly GCA_027067235.1). GTDB lineage: Bacteria > Pseudomonadota > Gammaproteobacteria > QOAV01 > QOAV01 > QOAV01. The sequence continues at coordinate 755 of JALXFQ010000190.1, read as the reverse complement.
ACAAAACCCGCTGTGTCTATGCTTGCACCGTTGCCGATCACCAGACCATTGGGGTTGATCAGAAACACGCGCCCGTTGGACTGCAACTGGCCCAGTATTTCGGAGACGCTGCCGCCGGTAACGCGGTTAAGCACCGCCGAGCCGGCGTTTTCCTGCAGAAACCGGGTCAGTTCGCCGGCGTTGATGGAAAAATCTTGCCAGTTGATGATGGCATTGGGGCTGTTGGTGATATTCAGCACAGCTCCAGCGGTTTCCATGCTGACATTGCCGTGCGCTATCTGCGCGCCCGTGGGATTGGCCGAAACGCCAGCCGACGCCAGCGCCAGTGTGATGCTCAGACAGCGTTGTTTTTTCCGTATCAACATAGCTTTCTCCAGACGCCACCCGGCGCCGTCATGTCAGCTCTCCGGTATTTCACAGAGGCTTTTCTCGTCGTTCAGTTGGCGAAACAGGTTGAACAGTATCAGCCTGCCGTCAGGCCGCCGGCCTTCCAGGTAGTGATCGTGCATGAGGAAACGCGGAATTTCCTCGAGACAGTGAATCTGTTGCTGATCGGCGTAACAGGCGTCCACCGCATCCAGATCCACCCGGTCACAACCCAGCGTGGCGTAGATAGCGCCCTTGAAAACGGCAAAATACAGTTGCTGGCGGATATCATCGACCGGTTCCCGCTGAATACGCCGCGACTGCCCCTGGCACACGGCGTACAGCTGCGCGGCAGCACCGCCGCTGTTATCCGGCCCCGGTTTGCGCCG
>JALXFQ010000189.1 GCA_027067235.1 Gammaproteobacteria bacterium | reverse complement strand
AACCCGCCTCAGCCAGAGGCCGATATCCTGTATTTCCTCCACAGACACCGAATGAGGCATGGCATATTCGCGCCATTCCACATTAAAACCGAATTGCTGCAACTTGCCAGCGCTTTGCCGGCCCCAGCGGTACGGCACCACCGTATCCTGCGTTCCATGCGCCATGAACACGGGGATGCCGCGGTTATACTCAAGCACCGCCTGATCCGCTGCATCAGCGGGCAAATAGGTGGACAGTGCAAGCACGCCGGCAAAAACAGACGGATAATGGGTCAAGGTATGCAGGACTACCGCACCGCCCTGCGAAAAACCCGCCAGCACAATGCGCTGCCCGGGCACGCCACGGTCAACTTCCTTCTGCACAAGATCACGCACCAAATCAGCAGATTCAGTCAGCCCCTGCAGATCGGCCCGGGCGCCCTCCTGCAGCGCATAAATATCGTACCAGGCAGGCATCACCATACCGCCATTGACCGTTACCGGACGATCGGGCGCATGGGGAAATACAAACCGAACGGACAGCTCGTCCGGCAGTCTCAACTGGGGAACGACAGGTTGAAAATCGTAGCCATTGGCGCCCAGACCGTGCAACCATATGACAGCGGCTGCCGGATCAGCGCCATGAACGATTTCCAGCGGCGGTTCAATATCTGACATGCGGGACACCTGATGAACTGGTTTCAGCAAAACGGCAACCTGATCGGCTGGGTCGGCGGTATAACGCTGACCCTGTCGTTGCTGTCGCCCATTGCCGTTGTCTATTTTATCGAAAAACTGCCGGCGGACTATTTCATCCAGCCACACAGACCTCTGCGCAGCCGCCTGCACCCGCTGAGCCTGCTGAAAAATCTGCTCGGCCTGTTCCTGGTTGTGGTCGGCATCGCCATGCTGCTGTTACCCGGGCAAGGCGTACTCACCGTCCTGGTGGGCCTGATCATGATGAATTTCCCCGGCAAGAAAAAGCTGGAGAGGTGGCTGCTGGGCCTGCCCAAGGTTGCCGACGCCATCAACTGGATCAGAAAGAAAGGCGGCAAACCGCCGTTTCTGCTGGAGAAAGCTCAGCCGTAGCACTCAGACCAGCGCTGCGGCCTGCTCTTTCCAGTGCGCCAGATCCACCTTGCCACGAAAATGGACTTTTGCATTCAGGCGATCAAATTCCGCATCGGACAAGGCCGCCAGTTGTGCGAACGTCGTGATGCCGCCTTGCGCCAGCTTCTCTGCCGTGACCTTGCCAATACCGCGGATTCGGGTCAGGTCATCCTGCCCTTTCGCCTTTTTCGGCGAAGTCTGTTTTTGCGTGGTCCCGGAAGCTTTCGAAGCCGGCCTGGTCACCTTTGACGCAGGTTTCGCCGGCGCGCTGGCAGCCGCCGATTTCCTGGCAATGGGCGCGGATGAACCACCCGGGCGGCGCAGCTCCAGTGAAACCATCGGGCTGTGCGCCGGAATCACATAATGATCCGGCCGGATATCATGCTCGGCCAGATAGGTATCCTTGAAATATTTATCCCACACGACCACCGCCGCGATGATCAGTAAAATGGCGAAAACCATGGCCCACATAGTGCTATTCTCCCTGTTGCGCAATCAGGTGATTGTACCCGCGAAATTCATCCATACACAATCAATCCCAACCCCAATCAAGGAAAAACGATGTCAGAAATCAGCACCGAATCAGGACTCAGATACGAAGACACCACCATCGGCGACGGCGACGAAGCCAAATCCGGCGACAAGGTCACGGTGCACTACACCGGCTGGCTGGTAAACGGCACGAAATTCGACTCCAGCAAGGATCGCAACGACCCGTTCCAGTTCAAGCTTGGCGCAGGTCAGGTGATCAAAGGTTGGGACGAAGGCGTGGCCGGCATGAAAGTCGGCGGCACCCGCAAACTCACCATTCCCGCCGACCTCGGCTACGGCGCGCGTGGCGCTGGCGGCGTGATTCCGCCCAATGCGACACTGGTGTTTGAAGTAGAATTGTTGGGTATTAACTGATTTTGCCTCAGTATCAGGAACCCCGAATAAATTTCGAAAAAAGAAGGTTCAGCCGACCTTTTTTCTATCCGCAAGCTCGGCCAGCGCCAGCACGACCTTGCGGTACTGTTTG
>JALXFQ010000188.1 GCA_027067235.1 Gammaproteobacteria bacterium | reverse complement strand
TTAAAATCAGCCGTTGTTCGCGCAAACCTGAAACCCGCCTGACGAACCGTCTCGCGGCTGAGGGCGGTATTGCGACCACCCGGGTAGCAAAATGCACTCACCTCATGACCCAGCTGGTCTTCCAGGGCACGTTTGCCGTCGGTTACCTGGCGTCTTATGAGATCGGCGTCAGAACCGTCCAGAGGCACGTGATCGAGCGTATGAGAACCGACCTCAAAATTTTCATCGATTTGGCGCCGGGCTTTTGCCGTCAATACCGGCAAGCCTTCCTGATTCCGGCCAGGCACATAAAAAGTCGCGGCAACGCCATGCCGGTCAAGCAGATCGGCAAGTTTCTCATCCAGGGGATGCCCATCATCCCACGAGGTTGTCAGGATCAGATTACTCATACCCCGCTTTACCAGCCTGGTTACGAAGGGTTTCAGGCAGATTCAGTTTATCAGCAATTTCCATATAGACATCACTCACCACCCTGGTCCATATATAGTTTTCCGCCCGCTGCATTGCAAGCCGAGCCAGAAGCTCGCGCTTTTCATCGGAAAACAGCGACTGAATCCCTTTGGCAAGCTCCCTGACTACCTGATCCGCTGTTTTGTTCCGTGCATCCACAATCACCCCCCCCTGACCCGCTATGATTGGCGGCCCGCCCAGGTTCAAACAAACCACTGGCAAGCCGTAGCTCATGGCCTCCAGAACGGCATTACCGCTGGAATCATGCAAACTGGGGAACAGAAAGGCATCGTAGTTTTTGTATGCGGCAAACAGTTCGGATTGGGGAATGCGCCCGATCCACTGAATACGCTCGTCCATATTCAAGGTTCGCGCCAGACTCTGCAGTCGGCGTTGATCCGGCCCGTCTCCGATGATGGTCAGGCTGATGCTCTCACCCTGATCCAGCAGCCGCTTTACCGCCTCGAATGCCAGATCCAGTCCTTTCATGGACAGCAACCGACCCGCGTACAGTAGTCTCAAGGTTTTGTTTTCAAGCTTCAGCCCGACAGCCGCGGACGCAGGATGCACAGAGGGAATACCTATCTCCTGACGCACCAGAGTCTTGTCGCGGAAACAGGCGGGAAGCGCCTTTTTCGTATCCTCGGTCTTGGCCAGAATCAGATCGGCGCTGGCATAACTTACCCAGAAAAAAGGATCCAGCCAGATCAACCTCATCGCCGCCCAGCGCACCGCCTCGAACAATCTTCCGCGCCATGGCATGCGCCATATCAGGGTCACAGGCGCCAGTTCTCCCCCACCCAATGGCCCATAAACAAAGGGTACGCCGAGACAACCCATGGCCGACGGGCAACGCAGACCGCCCCAGGTGATGTGGTGAGCCAGATCGAACTGGATCCTTTTTTGCCACTTTCTGGCGCGAAACCAGGCCAGTAGTTGCCAGATATAGTTATGCGTGCGTTCCGCCCGCATATGATCTTCACCCCAGATACCCCAACCCAGCAAATCCAGATAGATGAATGTCACATTGTCGGGAACAACACCGCCGCGTTCGATGTATTGTTCAATTTTCTGCTTACTGGCTCCGGCCGTCATTACCCAGACATCGTGCCCTGCCCGGGCCAGTTGCATCGCCCAGTTCCAGCCTATACCGGGCTCCGAGCCAATATCAGGCGCGCAATCGAAAGCGGATAAAAGTATTTTCACTGTCTGTCTTCCATGGATCAGAATTCTGCTGAAGCTGGTATCAGGGCAACTGGTCGATTGCCTGTCAATATACAGTGAATCTTGTCAGGTAAATACAGCGCTGCGACGGGACGCAAAAATACGCGTATCTCGGGCCCGATCAGCAATGAAGCTTCAGAAGATGTCCTAGCACGGTCCCTGTGCATTTTTCCCTCAGACCAGCTAACCCGCCAGATCCCGCAGTACGTTATGCAAAATACCGCCATTTCGGAAGTATTCCACTTCATCCTGGGTGTCTATCCGGCATAGCAGTTGCACGGTTTCGCTGGAGCCGTCGGTGCGGTGGATGGTGCAGTCCACGTTCATTCGTGGAGTGATGCCGTCGGCGACGCCGGTGATGTTGAAGGTTTCTTCGCCAGTGAGGCCCAGGGTCTCGCGGTTGACGCCTTCGGGGAACTGCAGGGGCAGTACACCCATGCCCACGAGATTCGAGCGGTGGATGCGTTCGTAGCTCTCGACGATGACGGCTTTCACGCCCAGCAGCGCCGAGCCCTTGGCGGCCCAGTCACGCGAGGAGCCGGTGCCGTATTCCTTACCGGCCACGACCACCAGCGGCGTACCTTCCTGCTTGTATTGCATGGCGGCGTCGTAGATCCACATCTGCTTGCCGTCGGGCATGTGCTTCGTTACGCCGCCAGATGTTTCCGGCGTCATTTCGTTTTGCAGGCGGATGTTGGCAAAGGTGCCGCGCATCATGACTTCGTGGTTGCCGCGGCGGGAGCCGAATGAATTGAATTCTTCCGGCGGCACACCGTTGGCTTCCAGATATTCCGCCGCGGGCGTACCCGGTTTAATGGCCCCGGCCGGGGAGATATGATCCGTGGTGACGGAATCGCCAAGTATGGCCAATGGACGCGCGCCGACCACATCTCTGAAACCGCCAACCTCGCGGGTCATGCCCTCGAAATACGGCGGGTTGCGGATGTAGGTGCTGTCCGGCTTCCAGTCGTAGGTTTCGCCGGTGGATGTTTCGATGGCGCGCCAGTGCTCGTCGCCGTCGAACACATGGGCATACCGCTCGCGGAACATTTCCGGCGTCAGCGAGGCATCCATGAGTTCGCGAATTTCGGCATTGCCGGGCCAGATATCCTTCAGATACACCGGATTACCGTCGGCGTCTTCACCCAGCGGATCGTTGTACATATCCTTGCGCATGGAACCGGCTAGCGCATAGGCCACCACCAGCGGCGGCGACGCCAGATAGGCGGCTTTCACATAGGCGTGAACGCGGCCTTCGAAGTTGCGATTGCCGGACAGCACGGCAGAAACCGCCATGTCGTTCTGGTCGATGGCTTCGGTAATATCCGGGTCCAGCGGGCCGGAGTTGCCGATACAGGTGGTGCAGCCATAACCCACCAGATTGAATCCCAGCGCGTCGAGATCGTCCTGCAAGCCGGCCTTTTCCAGATAATCCGTCACCACCTGCGAACCGGGCGCCAGCGAGGTTTTCACCCACGGCTTGACCTTGAGTCCCTTCGCCAGCGCCTTGCGCGCCACCAGCCCGGCGGCGATCAGCACCGACGGATTGGAGGTGTTGGTGCATGAGGTGATGGCGGCAATGGCTACATCGCCATCGGTCAAGGCGTAGTCCTTGTTCTTCACCGGCACGGAAACCGGCTCGTCGTGACCATATTTTTCTTTCAGAACCCTGTCGAAGGCGCTGGCGGCTTCGGTCAGCAACACGCGATCCTGCGGGCGGCTGGGACCGGCCATGCTTGGCGCAACGCTGCGCAGATCCAGCTCCAGCACATCGGAAAACTCGGGGTCGGGGGTATCAGCATCGCGCCACATGCCCTGCGCTTTGGCGTAGGCTTCCACCAGGGCCACGCGATCAGCGTCGCGGCCGGTAAATTCGAGATAGCGCACGGTTTCAGCATCCACCGGGAAGAAGCCGCAGGTAGCGCCGTACTCAGGCGCCATATTGGCGATGGTGGCGCGATCGGCCAGCGACAAATGTCCCACGCCGGGGCCGAAGAACTCGACAAATTTACCCACTACGCCGTGTCCACGCAGCATTTCAGTGATGGTCAGCACCACGTCGGTGGCGGTGGCGCCTTCGCGCATTTCACCGGTGAGGCGTACGCCCACCACCTCCGGAATCAGCATGGAAACCGGCTGCCCCAGCATGGCGGCCTCAGCCTCGATGCCGCCCACGCCCCAGCCCAGAACAGCGAGGCCGTTAACCATGACAGTGTGGCTGTCGGTGCCCACCAGCGTATCAGGATAGGCCACGGTCGCGCCGTCCTGTTCCGAGGTCCATACCGTCTGCGCCAGATTTTCCACATTCACCTGGTGGCAGATGCCCATGCCCGGCGGCACGACGCGGAAATTGCGGAATGCGGTCTGGCCCCATTTCAGGAATTCATAGCGCTCGCGGTTGCGCTTGAATTCCATCTCTACATTGCGGGTAAACGCATTACCGGTGGCGGAATAATCCACCATTACCGAGTGATCGATCACCAGATCCACCGGCGACAACGGGTTGATTTTCTGCGGATCGCCACCGAGGCTGACCATGGCGTCGCGCATGGCCGCCAGATCCACCACCGCCGGCACGCCGGTAAAATCCTGCATCAGCACCCGCGCCGGGCGAAAGGCGATTTCGCGGTCAGAACGCCTGTCCCTGAGCCATTCGGCCATGGCCCTGATGTCATCCGCGGTCACCGTGCCGCCGTCTTCATGCCGCAACAGGTTTTCCAGCAGGACTTTCAGCGAAAACGGCAGACGCGAAATATCGCCATAACCGGCTTTCTCTACAGCCGAAAGATCGTAGTATTGATATGCCTTACCGCCCACATTCAATGTGGCGCGAGAACCCAGGGTATCGGACATGAAATTGACTCCTGATTAACCGCGAAAAGGGCGGGGATTATCGCTTGAAACGCCTGCCAGAACCAGACTCAGCAATAGTATCTGTCCCCTAACACGAAAAATGTGGAAGTGGTCGAAAGCAAAACCGTAGCTATGACCAAGACGCCGCGCCGCTCACGAAACCGACGTAACATGGGGATTTGTCGGATATAATCCTCCGCTATTACGCCGTAAAGCAACAAGAGCATGACCGTTAACAACGGAATGAAGTAGCGCCCCTGAATCGAAATGATGTTCGTCGAAGCAACCGGCTCGGCAGATAAATACAACAGAGTGGCAACCAGTAGAACCCCCAGGCCAGTGACCAGAAAAAGCAAAGTTTTGCTTTGCCAGGTGATGACAGTTCGACATCGCGCATCCAGTAGCGCTATTACAATTACGCTGGTGACGTAAAAGAAGATGAACCACTCCGGCATTGGTGTATCAAGCCACCCGAGCTGGCCCACCATTCCAGTGAGATATTTTCCCAGGTTCACTGTCAAATCATCCCATACAAGTGACATGAAACCACCTACATCTGAAAGGATATGAGCCAACTGCGCGGACGGATCGATATTGGATCTGCCCGAGAATGGTGTGTAAATCACGCTGACAAGAATAGACCACAGGCTGGTTGCCAACACGCCCGCACCAGCAATAGCGGTATTGATACTGAAATATCGTTTTATTCCGCCGTACTTTTCTGCCGGAATGAGAAAAAGCAACAGGAATAACACTAAATACGCGCTTTTTGACAACGCCAACATTATGCCAACCGTCAGCAACGCATAAAAATTGATTGGAGTTTTAGTTAGCGCATATCGCAGAACTAATGCCGTAAAAAGTAAAGCAAGCGCATTCGTCATGGCGTCTGGAGATAGAGATGCTTTCTGGAACAAAGTCATAGGCATCATGGCAACCAGAACAAACACCCAGCGATAAGCTGGCGCTAAACGAATAGCAAGATATATTATTCCTGCGGAAAACAGAAGGTTGAATGCCCTGCCTAACCACATCAGCACAATTGGCGACGAGTTGAAGGACGCCCCCAGCCAGATGCCTATAACTTGGGGCACATAGGGTACCGGGGAATATAACGCGGCCACTTCAAAGGCAAGAAATTTCCGTTGGTGCGGAAACAACTCCTGACCCAGCATTTTTCCGTATAGCCCTTTCCCCACCTTACGTTCCGGGTTAAAGGCTAAAATATCAAACTTCTGTTTGAAATTACGCAGACTGGACGGCAAATGGCCGCCAGTCATACCGTCCTTCTTATTAGCAATAATCCCGCCCTCAGCCAACTGATATGCGCGATAAAAATGTGCTGATTCATCAGGAACCTGCATGGGCGGCGTCAAAAACAACATTATCGAGCCACTGAATATAGCTGCTCCCAGGTAAAAACGGGACGGGCAAGCGACCAGCCAACTCAATCCGGCTTTGAACCAGTTTACCATGCGAGTTTCTCCCCAAAACTTTCTTCATAACGCCGGGCAAACACATCCCGATCCAGCCCGTGGTTTTGCGTACCATGATGTTCGATCTTCATCGCACCCATGAGCGAGGCGATGCGGCCGGTTTTCAGCCAGTCATAGCCCTGTGAAATACCATAGAGCAGACCGCCGCGATAAGCATCGCCGCAACCGGTGGGGTCGTTCAGTTCGGCCGTTTTCGCCGCCGGGATATTGATGATCTCGCCATCGGCATAAATGGTTGAGCCCTTGCCGCCCAGGGTGACGATAACCGCGTCAACGTCTTCCGCGATTTCATCCAGACTGCGGCCGGTTTTTTCCTGAATCATCTGGCTTTCGTAGTCATTCACAGTGAGATAGGTGGCCTGTTTGATGAAGGTGTTCAGCTCATCTCCAGTGAACATGGGCAGCCCCTGGCCCGGATCAAAAATAAAGGGTATACCGGCTTCCTCGAACTGTCTGGCGTGCTCGATCATGCCGTCCCGGCCATCGGGCGAGACGATGCCGAGGTCGATGCCGTCGGCGTCAGACACCTTGTTGTAATGGGAAAATGACATGGCGCCGGGATGGAATGCGGTAATCTGGTTATCGTCCATGTCTGTGGTGATATACGCCTGCGCGGTGTACTGACCATCGACCACTTTCAGATGATTGCGCGGAATGCCGCATTCCATCATCCAGCTATCGTAGGGCGTAAAATCCGTACCTACCGCGCCCATGGGCACCGGATCGCCGCCCAGCAACTTCAGGTTATAGGCGATATTTCCCGCGCAGCCGCCGAACTCGCGGCGCAGTTCCGGCACCAGAAAGGCCACATTCAGAATATGAATCTGATCCGGCAGAATGTGATTTTTGAATCGGTCCTGAAAGACCATGATATTGTCGTAGGCAAACGAGCCGCAAATGAGGGCGGACATAGCTATTTCCTTTCTAAATCAGTATGAGAAACCAGACCAGCGCCACATTGAGCAGCGCCAACAGCACGGCGGCGGAACCGACATCCTTGGCCATGCCCAGCAACGGGTGATGTTCTTTCGAGACGTGATCCACCAGCGCCTCGACGCCGGAATTAAGCAGCTCCACGATCAATACCAGTATCAGCGAACCCGCCAGCAACGCGCGCTCAATGCCGTTGTCGCCCAGCCATAACGCGGGCGGGAACAGGACGACAAAGGCGATAACCTCCTGCCGGAACGCCGCCTCCGACGCCCAGGTCGATTTCAGTCCCTGCCAGGAAAAACCCAGCGCCCTGAACAACCGGCCAACGTCAGCCGTGCGGGTGCCAGTATCGCGTGGCGCATTCATTGCGGCTTCCAGGCCACGTCCAGCTGTTTTGCCGCCCTGACATCGTCCAGCCGTTTTACCGGCTGAGTCCAGGGCGCGCCATGCACTGTATCGGGGTCAGTTTTTGCCTCGTCAAGAATCTCCCGCATGGCGTCGACGAAGCCGTCCAGTGCTTCCGGGGTTTCGGTTTCGGTAGGCTCAATCAACAGGCACTCCGGCACCAGCAAGGGGAAGTACGTGGTCGGCGCATGATAACCCTTGTCCAGCAGGCGCTTGGCCACGTCCATGGCGGTAATGCCGGTTTCCTGTTTCAGGTTTTTCAGCGTCAGAATAAATTCGTGGGTGGCGCGGCGATTCGGGAAAGCCGACTCGTAACCGGCCTTCTCCAGCTCGGCTTTCAGATAATTGGCGTTCAGCGAGGCGAACTCGGCCACACGGTGCATGCCTTCCAGCCCCAGCATTTTGGCGTACACCCAGGCGCGTAACAACACGCCAACATTGCCGCTGAAAGCCGCCATGCGGCCAATGCTGTCCGGGCATTCCTTTTCCGTCATCCAGGTGTATACATCCGCCGCGCCATCCACGTAAGGTACGGGCAGGTAGGGTCTGAGCCGTTCATTCACCGCCACCGGTCCCGCGCCCGGCCCGCCGCCGCCGTGGGGCGTGGAGAAGGTCTTGTGCAGATTGATGTGAATGACATCGAAGCCCATGTCCCCCGGTTTGACCTTGCCAAGTATGGCGTTGAGGTTCGCCCCGTCGTAATACAGCAGGCCACCGGCATCGTGCACGGTTTTCTGCATTTCCTGTATGGTTTGTTCGAACACGCCTAGCGTGGACGGGTTGGTCAACATCAGCCCGGCAGTTTGCGGGCCAACGGCTGCTTTCAGCGCGGCAAGATCCACATTGCCATCAGCATCCGTGGGAATTTCCCGCACCTTGTAGCCACACATCACCGCCGAAGCCGGGTTGGTGCCGTGAGCGGCATTGGGCACCAGAATCTCGGTGCGCTCCGCATCCCCACGCGCATCGTGGTAGGCGCGAATCATGGCGACGCCGGCAAATTCACCCTGCGCGCCCGCCATGGGAGCCAGCGAGGTCGCCGCCATGCCGGTGACTTCCGTGAGCATTTCCTGCAATTCGAACAGACAGGCCATGACGCCCTGCCCGCTCTCCGCCGACGCCAGCGGATGCCGCCCGAGAAACTCGTTCTGCAACGCCAGCGAATTGCAGGCGCGCGGATTGTATTTCATGGTGCAGGAACCCAGCGGGTAGAAATGGGTGTCGATGGAGAAATTCTTTTTCGACAAACGCGTGTAATGGCGCACCGCCTGCAGCTCCGATACCTCGGGCAGGCCGGGTGCATCCTCGCGCAAAAATTCGGCGGGAATATCCGACGCATCGGCGCTACCCACATCCTGCGCGTGATTAACGCGACCAGGCCGGGACTGTTCGAAAATCAGCATAGATATTTATCCTGTTGGGGCGGATTTATCCGCCCGACGGTGTTTCCAGGTGCCATGATCGGGCGAATGAATCCGCCCCTACAACGCAGCCAGCGCCGCGTCGTAATCCGGCTCATCGGCAATCTCCGGCACCAGCTGGGTGTAAACCACCCTGTTGTCCGCATCCAGCACCACCACGGCGCGCGCGGTAATGCCGGCCAGCGGCCCGTCCTGAATCAGCACACCATAGTCCTTGGCGAAATTCTTGTCACGCATCATGGACAGCGGGGTAACATTCTCGATGCCTTCGGTCTCGCAGAAGCGGCCCTGGGCAAACGGCAGGTCGGCGGAAATCACCAGCACCGCCACGTCGTCCATGGCGGCAGCCTTCTCGTTGAATTTTTTCGTGGACGTGGCGCAGGTGGGCGTGTCCAGGCTGGGCACGATGTTCAGCACCTTCTTCTTGCCGGCAAAATCGCCCAGACCGACATCGGCCAGTTCGCCGTTGGTCAGGCTGAAATCCGGCGCGGCTGCGCCCGTTTCCGGCAAATCGCCATTGGTGTGAATCGTATTGCCCTGTAATGTTACGGTAGCCATGTGTGTTCTCCTCGTTTTGTTGGATAAAGCGGCGGTTTATAAAGTAATCACCTGATCCGGCATATTACCAGACAGGGCCGAGTACAAATTGGGGAAACAGCCGATAACCGCGCCGTCCACCAGCTTTTCGTCGATTTCCCGCTCGATGCAGCATTTGTCGCAGCCCATGAGCAGCATGCCTGTTTGCTTTGCCACCGCCGCCAGGCGCTCGCCGATGGGATTGCCTTGCTGCAGCACATAACAGTTGTCCTCGAAGAAAAACATACCGACCACTTCCACGCCGTGGGCGTCGTTTTCCAGTTGCGGCAAAATCATCTGGCCGAGTTTGTAAGAGACCGAATGGCCCTGGGTTGAAAATATATAAGCGACTTTCATGACATCTTAGCCATTTCTTTTGCCATTCGAGAACCAGGACTGCCTATCCTCTTTTTTAACGACAACAAATCTTCGTAATCAGAAAGCAATGAATCCAACTCTTGGGATACAGGTTTATTCCTCACAGGGCTATTTATCTCTTCGCATTTTATTCCTTTACTACCAGCCCCTGACTTTGTCATTGATATAATTCCTATTCCATGATCAACAGCAAGATCATATAGAGGCATTCCTTTACCGTTTTCCTTTGCTCTAATATCTTGCTTAGATTCAAAAACTGCAAGATAAACCTCGTGAGAAAAACGTTGGTAATTTACGGCCTGATATATAGCTTTTATATCAAGGTTAAGTTTAACCTCAATCGACGTAATGCTGACCTCCTCTCCTCGAAGCCACTTCATATGATCTACAGTAATAGCCAATACATCTGGGTTCTCCCACGTTCCCCGGCGATGATTATCTCCGATAATTTCAACAAAGCTATATCCTGCCCCCTCGGCCCACATTTTCACATAAGGATAAAAATCTTTTTCCGCCCGCTCACTTGCTTTTTCTTGGCGCTGTTCTGCTGCAACTTGCTTATCTTTAGCATCATTCACCGCTTGGATATCCACAACGGGAAGGTTGTCGTTCACAGGTGCCAAACGGAAACCACCATTTCTTCCCCTAAGACTTACCAATTTGTTAGTTTTATGCTTGATCAAATTATATTCGTCGTCCGACAAGGAAAACTGCTCTTTAATTGAGCCGCGACTCTGTTCTCCCTTCAACCTTATATACTCTATTATCTCTTGAATCTTCTTTTCCATTTACCCTACTCCTATTTATACGCGCACGGCGGCGCATCCCGCCTTTTCGTTACCACTTCATCCAGTTTGTCGGCGTAGTCGTCCATTTCTTCTTCGGTGCGCATTTCCGTGGCGCACACCAGCACGGCGTCGCCCAGCTCGGGGTAATCCGGGCCGAGATAATAACCGCCGACGATGCCGCGTGCTTCCATGGCGCGCAAAATCTGGTGCGCGGGCGCGTCCAGCCGCACCACGGATTCGTGGAACACGGGCCGGTTGAACACGGGATGAACGCCGTCGGAAGCAGTGAGCTTTTGCACCAGCTTGCGGGTATTGGCGTGGGATTGCAGCGCCATGTCCCTGAGGCCCTGTGGGCCTTTCAGCGCCATGAAAATGGTCGCCGCCGTCACCAGCAGGCCCTGATTGGTGCAGATATTCGAGGTCGCCTTGCCGCGGCGGATATGTTGCTCCCGCGCCTGCAGGGTCAGGGTGAAGCCTTCCTTGCCTTCGAGATCGACAGTGCGGCCAATGATGCGGCCGGGCATCTGCCGCACCAGCTTTTGGGTACAGCACATGAAACCGAAATACGGCCCGCCGGATGACAGCGGCGCGCCCAGCGGCTGGCCTTCGCCCACCACGATGTCAGCGCCATTGGCTCCCCACTGGCCCGGCGGTTTCAGCAGGGACATGGCCAGCGGATTGACCACGCCAATGACCAGCAGACCTTTTTCATGCGCCCAGTCGGTAAGGGCGTCCACATCTTCCAGCACGCCAAAGAAACTGGGTTGCGGGATCACCAACGCCGCCACATCATCGAGATCCTCGGTATCCAGCGTTTCAATCGTAGTGTTGCCGCCTTCGCGGTCGTAATCCACTTCCGGCAACTCGATGCCCTGCCGCCAGACCAGATTATGCGCCACCTTGCGATAGACCGGATTCACTGTTTTCGGCATCAGCACCTTGCTCTTTTTGCGCTGGGCGCGAATCGCCATCAGCACCGCCTCGCCCAGCGCCGATGCGCCGTCATACATGCTGGCGTTGGATATATCCATGGCCATGAGCGAAGCCATCATTGACTGGTATTCGTAGAGCAGTTGCAGCGTGCCCTGTGATGCCTCGGCCTGATACGGGGTGTAGGCGGTGTAGAACTCGCCACGCGTGGTCAGCTCCCACACCGCCGCCGGGATATGATGCTCGTATGCGCCCGCGCCGATAAAATTCACATAACGACCATCACGCGCAGCGCGGCTGTGCGCCAGACGCGTGATGTCCATTTCATTGAGGCCAGCAGGCAGATTCAGTCTGTCGTCGCTGCGCAGGGCGGCGGGTATTTCGTCGAACAGATCGTCGATGCTGCTCGCGCCGATGGCGTCCAGCATGTGACGAATGTCCGCTTCCGTATGGGGGATAAAGGGCATGTTTCAGTCCGGTAAAGTTTGTTTTATGTGCGAGGTTTCTCCACCGCCCGGCCCAGACATGGCAAGGCAGCGCCCGCCGTTATTCCTCTTCCGACAAAACGCCCTGATAGGCTTCAGCGTCCAGCAGTTCATCCAGCTCGTCCGACTCGCTCAGCTTCACCTTGAACATCCAGCCTTCACCGTAGGGGTCTTCGTTGATTTTTTCCGGTTCGTCTTCCAGCGCCTCGTTGACTTCCACCACCGTGCCGGAGACCGGCGCATACACGTCGGAAGCGGCCTTGACCGATTCCACCACCGCCGCATCGTCGCCCTTGCCGTAGTCTTCATCGACAGTGGGCAGTTCTACATAGACCAGATCGCCCAGCGCCTCCTGGGCATGGTCGGTAATGCCGACGCGCACATGGCCATCGCCAAGGTCGTCGATCCACTCGTGGGAGGCGGTGTATTTCAGATTTTCCGGTGTATTCATGGTTAAACCTCTATCAATGGTTTGCCGTTGCGAACGAACGGCATTTTTACTTGTTTGACGGCCTTGGGCTTGCCGCGCATGTCTACCGCCAGTTCGGCGTCAGCCGGCACGCTGGCCGGGATGCGCGCCATGGCGATGGCCTTGCCCAGCGTCGGCGAAAAGCTGCCGCTGGTGATTTCGCCTTCGCCAGCTTCGCCGCACAGCACTGTCTGGTGGTTGCGCAACACGCCCTTGTCCTGCAAGACCAGACCGACAAAACGGTATGGCAAGCCATCGGCTTTTTGCTTTTCCAGCGCCTGGCGGCCAATAAAGTCGCGATCATCCTTCATGGCCACGGTCCAGCCCAGTCCGGCGTCAAACGGCGTCCTGCTTTCATCCATATCCGCGCCGTACAGATTCATGCCCGCTTCCAGCCGCAGGGTATCGCGCGCGCCCAGTCCCACGGGAGCTACGCCGGCCTCCTGCAGCATTTTCCACATGAACGGCGCGGCCTTGCCCTGAAACATGATTTCGAAGCCGTCCTCGCCGGTATAGCCAGTGCGGGCGAACATCATCTCGCCCACGCTGTGGGAGTGAAACGGCTTCAGTTCGCGCACCGGGTCAAGGCTGGGATCGCCGCCCATGCCCGCGATCAGCTTTTCCGCCGCATTCGGTCCCTGCACCGCAATCATCGCCAGATCGTCGCGCTCGCGCAGTGTTATATCGTCATACTGCTCCGCCACCGCGCGCATGTGCGCCAGATCCTTTTCCCGCGTTGCGCCGTTGGAGACGATGCGATACTTGTCGTCGTCCACGTAATAGACGATCAGGTCATCAATGACGCCGCCGTCTTCATTCAACATGCAGGAATACAGCGCCTTGCCTTTGGTTTTCAGCTTGTCCACATCATTGGCGAGCAGGCGTTGCAAATACGCCCTGGCGTCCGCGCCGGCCAAGTCGGTGATAACCATATGCGACACGTCGAACATGCCCGCATCGGTGCGCACCTTGTGATGCTCGTCGATTTGCGAGCCGTAGTGGATGGGCATGTCCCAGCCGGCGAAATCCACCATCTTGGCGCCGCATTCCAGGTGGGTGTCGTACAACGGAGTTTTGTTTGTCATGGTTTCCTCGTGTTGGAGCATTCGCCCCGGACCGGCCAAACGGCAATAAAAAAGGCGCGACACTACCATGTCGCGCCCCTCTGTCCGGGTACCTGAGAGCTTAGCCCCTTCGGTATTCTGTCGCCCTGTGCGTGGCTCAGAAATTCTCCAGAGTCGGTGCGGGTGCAAGCCCGCCATCCCGTAGTCCTTTTGCCTGAGCGTTTCCGGGCGGTTGCGCCTTCGGCGGCAGCTTCCAGAACTGCCCTCTCCCACGGGAATGAATCCGATGTTTAACTATAGCGTGATTCGCCAGCTGTTGTCACTGACCCGATTTGGAGGGTTATGGGATGGCGCGGTTCAATTCAGGGTAGTCTCACGGCTCAACACCCAGCCATTCCACAAGATAATAGATCATCTGCCCTTCCGATGATTTGGAGGGGCCGGAAACCACGGCGGCAAACCGGCGACTTTCGGGGTCGGCTTGCTGGAAGGCAGCCATATCGGTTTCGACGATATTGACGCTCCCCTGCGGAAAACGCCCCCGACTACGCTTCGGCACATAAACCACGGCGTAGCGAATTTGCGAAACCGTTGAATCCCTGTCCGGTGGTACCATACCGCGCATGTACGCCTCCGTGTTAATATGGAAAGCTTCAACATACCGCAAACCAGCCATGTCAAACCAGTCTTCTGACCGCCCTTCTGACAAGCCCGACGCTTTCTGGAAAACCAAGACGCTGGAGGAAATGACCCACAGCGAATGGGAATCGCTGTGCGACGGCTGCGCGCGCTGCTGTCAACTGTGCCTGGAAGACGAGGATACCGGCGAAGTGGTTGAAACCGGCGTGGTTTGCCGCTATCTCGACCGGGAAAGCGGGCGCTGCGGCGAATATGGCAAGCGCAGCGAGCTGGTGCCCACCTGCATGACGCTGACACCGGACAATCTGGGCGACGCCTATTTTGCGCCGCAACATTGCGCCTATCGCCGCCTGCTGGAAGGACGCGATCTGCCAACGTGGCACCCGTTGATTACCGGCTCACGCAGGGCCATGGAAGCAGAAGGCGTGGCTGTCACCCCGGAGTACGTCTCGGAAGAGATCGTGCAACCGGACGATCTGGTAAAATTCATCATCAGCGAGACGTATAAGCCCTAAAGGGTATGGCGTTAAGCGCTGATTTCATCGGAAAATCATCGCTGTCTGATATTTGAGGATCAATCAATGCCGTATTTTGTTTTCAGGATTTCCGAAGATGGCAAACCCAGTTTCGAGAATGAATACGCTACTTTCAAGGAAGCGCGCAAGGTTTGCCGGGAATATCGCATGAGCAAGCCGGAAGGCGACCTCACCGATATGCGCATGATTATCGCAAGGGACCGCAAGGAAGGCCGGCGGTTACTCAGCACCAAAAGAAAACCGCCCACAGTGGAGGAATGGGAAGCCTGAGTGGGCAGCTTCATTTTTCGAGGCTTGCATTATTTCACCGTCGCGATAAATTGGGCAGCATGCCTGGAAACGAGCTGATGTTTGACAAGCTGGCGGGCAGCCTGCCCGGCGCAGCATCTGCTGGCCGCGACCGGCGCGCGGCGTGCGACCGCCGGCAGGACCGGTTACGCGCTTTCTTCTGTTCCTTTTACATGGACCGCCGCCACGGCCCGCGCCGCTGCAGCGACAAAATCCATGACAGCTATGTCGATGCACACGAAACGCGCTATTTCTATCTGGTCATCCTGACCCTGGGCCTGTGTCTGGCGGATATATTCTTCACTTATGTCATCATCAGCAATGGTGGCGAGGAGATCAATCCTTTCGTGGCGTGGCTGATGGAAAACAGCAGTACGCAGTTGTTTGTCGGCATCAAGTTTTTCCTCACCGCTGCGGGGCTGGTTTTTTTGCTGGCGCACAAACATTTCCGCATCATGTGGCTGAAATCCGCCCAACTGCTGTACATCATATTCAGCACCTACGTCGGCCTGGTCATTTACCAGTTGCTGCTGCTTGCCCGCATCTATTCCTGATGCAGCGAGGCGTTACCGCCGGCGCGGCGCTGTATGCCCTGGAACAACGCGCCTACGGTCAAGCCCTGCACCAGTATGGAGAACACCACAACCACATAGGTCATGGTCAGAATCAGATTCTTGTGCGGACCGGGTGGCAGCGACAGGGCCAGCGCCACCGATATGCCACCGCGCAGCCCGCCCCAGACCATCACCGAGCGCGCGCCGGCGCTGAACCGGTATTTCAGCTTCAGCAATGTCAGCGGCAGGCCGACACTGACCACGCGGGCAAACAACACCACCGGAATCATCAGCAGACCGGCCAGCAGATAATGCCTGCCCAGCGGGATCACCAGCACTTCCAGCCCGATCAGCACAAACAGGATGGCATTGAGAATTTCATCCAGCAGTTCCCAGAACGAATCCACGTGTTCGCGCGTTCTGTCCGACATGGCCAGACGACGGCCATGGTTACCAATCATCAGGCCGGCCACCACCACGGCGATGGGGCCGGAGGTGTGTATAGTCATGGCCAGCGCATAGCCGCCCATGACCAGGGCCAGAGTCAGTAGTATTTCCACCTGGTAATTGTCCACGGATCTGAGCATCTGAAAAGCGATCCAGCCGATCACCAGGCCGAACAGTATGCCGCCGAGGGCTTCTTCTGCGAACAGCAGAGCAATATGCCGGACAGAAACCCCCTCGCCGTGCGCACCGCCCGCGGCAACGCCCAGCAAGGCCAGAAACACCACCACGCCGACGCCGTCGTTGAACAACGACTCGCCGGCTATCTTGGTTTCCAGTGATTTAGGCGCTCCCAGAGTCTTGAGAATGCCCATGACGGCGATCGGATCGGTCGGTGAAATCAGGGCGCCGAACAGCAGGCAGTCAACCAGCGGCACGTCCGCGCCCAGCACGCGCAGCAGGTAAAAGGCAAGATAACCGACGATGAAAGTGGACAACAGCACGCCCACTGTGGCCAGAACCAGAATCACCCATTTCATTTTTGCCAGCACATCGAGGTTCACATGCAGGGCGCCGGCGAACAGCAGAAAACTGAGCATGCCGTTCATCAGAGCCTGGTCGAAATCAATGCTGGCAAGCACATGCCTGGCATATTGCTCGACAGACGCCAGACCCAGGCCGCCCAGTGCCAGCATGCCCAGGGACAGGAGCAGGGATATCAGCATCAGACCGATACTGGCAGGCAGGTGCAGCCAGCGATAGTTGATATAACTGAACACTGCTGCCAGCGAGATCAGCGCAGCGCTGATATTCAGAACACTCATTCGCGGCGTCAGGCGTCTTGTTTATCGCAAACGCCGTTTTCCTGCATACCCTTGCATACGCCGTAAATGTAGAGCGAATGGTCTTTCAGGGCGAAGCCCATTTTTTCCGCCGCCTGATACTGACGTTTCTCGATGGTGTCGTCGGTGAACTCGAACACCTTGCCGCATTCCACACAGACGATATGGTCGTGGTGGCCTTCGTCATTCAGCTCGAACACCGAACTGCCGCCTTCGAAGTTGTGGCGAATCACCAGGCGCGCGGATTCGAACTGGGTCAGTACCCGGTAGACCGTCGCCAGACCCACTTCTTCGCCCTCTTCCAGCAGTTTTTTGTAGATATCTTCGGCCGACAGGTGACGCACGCTGCTCTGTTCCAGCAGGTTCAGAATTTTCAGCCTGGGCAGGGTGGTTTTCAGCCCCGCCTTTTTCAGATCGACACTACCTGTCATAGTCACTCAACCCGCCAGCAGTCTGGCCTGATAGTGCGGACCGCCACAGCCGTCCGCTTGCACCCTTATTTTTTCAGCAAATCCCGGATTTCGGTCAACAGCGCTTCTTCGGCGGAGGGCTTGGGCGGCTCTTCCGGCTGTTCCTCTTCCTTTTTCAGATTGTTGATCCACTTGATAGCGATGAAGATCGAGAACGCGATAATCAGGAAATCCACAACCGACTGGATAAAAGCGCCATATTTCAGCAGCACCGGCGCAGCGCCTTCCGCGCCCTGTTTCAGGGTAATGGCGAGGTCACTGAAATCCACGCCGCCCATGAGCAAGCCTATGGGCGGCATCAGCACGTCTTCTACAAAAGACGAGACGATCTTGCCGAAAGCCCCGCCGATGATGATGCCAACCGCCATGTCGATGACATTGCCCTTCATGGCAAAGTCCTTGAATTCACTCATCATGCTCATAACCTGCACTCCCTTACGTTTTTATGGTTGATCAAGACGGGGCCGCCCCGCAGTCGCAACATTAACCCCCGCACCGAAAAAAGTAAATTATGCGATTGAGAATCAGTACTGGTCGTACAACCACTGCACCAGCTGATCCTGCGCCCAGCGGCCCGCGCCGGAGCGATTATGATTGATCAAAACCACCACGGCGAGATGCCTGCCCTGATGCGTCAGCAAATAACCGGCAATGGCCTTGACGTGATCTATGGTGCCGGTTTTCATGCGCGCCGCCGCCAGAATCTGGCCATGTTTCAGCCGCTTTTTCATGGTGCCGTCCCTGCCGTTGATGGACAACGAGGACAGGTACTCCGGCATGTTCTTGCTGTGGTACATGTATTCCAGCACGCCACCCAGGGCCGCCGCGCTGATGCGCCCCCGACGCGACAGGCCGGCGCCGTTGTCCACCACAAAGCCGGAGGAACCGACGCCGATGCGGTCCAGCCATTCGGTGATGGCCTGCGCGCCCCTGGCACGCGTGCCGGGCTCGCCTTTCTGTTCCGCGCCGAGGGTCAGCAACAACTGTCGCGCCATGACGTTGTTGCTGTTCTTGTTCACCAGGCGGATGATGTCCGCCAGCGGCAGTGATTTGCCGGTATGGAGCACTTTGGCACTGGCAGGCACAAGGCCGGTTTTCACTTTACCGGCAAATGAACCGCCCAGTGCTTTCCAGTAGCTCTGGAAAGCACCAAACAGGCTGTTCTCGGGGCTGGCAACCACGCGATACAGTTCGGCACCGCCGCAACCGCGCGGAAAGGAGCCGGAAAAAACCACGTCGGTGGTTTCCCCGCGCTGCTTGAGCGCGATCCTGATCCGGGACATTTTGCTGGCGCATTTTGCCTTCACCAGCTTCACCTGGTTATGTATTTTCGTATTGCCGGGCAGCGGGTCGGCGACAATGTTCACCTTGCCGCGCAGGGTGTCGGCATAGAAATAAAAATGCACCGTACGAAAATTGAACAACAGGGCGTGTGGCGGCGCATTATACGCACGCAACGGTTCGCCATCGAAAGCGCCGGGGTCTTCGGCCTGCGGTTGAAAATAGCTGGCGTCCAGCACCAGATCACCGGTAATGGCACGTATGCCCTGATGCCGCAGATGACGCAGGTCCGTCCAGAATGACTCCGAAACCAGGTGAGGATCGCCGCCGCCCTGGATATACAGATCGCCGCGCACGGTTTCGTGCAGCGGATCAGCCAGGGCCGCAAACCGGGTTTTCCACTGAAACGTGGGGCCCAGCATGTCCAGCGCCGCAGCCGTGGTTACCAGCTTCATCACCGATGCGGGATTTCTCGGTATGCCGGCATTCCAGCTCAGCAGGGTTCTGTCGGCGTCCAGATCCCTGACATAGACCGAGAGCGCCGATACAGGGATTTTGTTTTTCTGCAGCTGCGTCAACATGACCTGCGGCAAAGCCGACAATGCCTGCGCCGGTGAGCAGGCGAGCAGGCAGACGAGCATGAAAGTCGTTATTCGCGCGTGAATCATTATCCTGAAATGTGCAAACCAGCAAATGCGCTGTACCGCAACACTGACCAGCGGCGGCCCTGACGGCTGGAGCTAACACTGCTCCCAGGGCAGGCCGTGAAAACGCCAGCCGCCCAGTACGCTGCGGTGATGATTTTCGTCGCGATCGCCCTCAAAACCCTCGTCTACATGGTAGACTTTTTCCAGCCCAGCTTCGATCAGCGCCTTTCCCGCCTCGCGGGAGCGTACGCCGCTGCGACAAATCAGTATAATGGGCACATTCTGGCCAGGGC
>JALXFQ010000187.1 GCA_027067235.1 Gammaproteobacteria bacterium | reverse complement strand
CTGGTGCGGGATTTACACGGCCAGAAAATGTCCAAATCAAAGGGTAACGTCCTTGATCCGCTGGACATCATTGACGGCATCGACCTGGAAACCCTGGTGAAAAAACGCACCAGCGGACTGATGCAACCGCAACTGGCACCAAAGATTGAAAAACAAACACGCGAAGAATTCCCCGAAGGCATCAAACCCTATGGCTGCGATGCCCTGCGTTTCACTTTCGCCTCACTGGCTTCCACCGGGCGGGACATCAAGTTCGACATGAACCGCCTCGAAGGTTACCGTAATTTCTGTAACAAGGTCTTCAACGCCTCTCGCTTTGTGTTCATGAACACCGAAGACTTTACCCCGCTGGCCGACTGGCAGCCTGAAAGCGTGGCCGAAAAATGGATAGTTTCGCGCTTGCAGGAACGCGCTGAAACCGTGTCTGATCACCTGGAAAATTACCGCCTCGACCTGGCCGCCCAGTCCGTGTATGACTTTTTCTGGAACGACTATTGCGACTGGTTTGTGGAACTGTCCAAGCCCCTGCTGAACCAGGACGATGCGCAACTGCGGCGTAACGTGCAACACACGCTGCTGCACGTGCTGGATCAGGCCTTGCGCCTGCTGCACCCCATCATGCCTTTCATCACCGAGGAAATCTGGCAGGAGGTCAAAAACCGCCTTCATCTGCCTGAGGAAAGTCTGATGCTGGCGCGGTTCCCGCAAAAAAATCCGGCCTTGACAGACCCGGCCGCCGAAGCCGACATGCGTTGGGTGCAGGACCTTATTCTGGGTGTGCGGCAAATTCGTGGTGAAATGAACATCGCTCCGGGCAAGCCGTTGACCGTGCTGCTGGAAAATACCTCGCCAGAGGACTTGCAGCGTTTGCAGGCACATCGCCTGACGCTGGAAAAACTGGCCCGACTGGAACACATCGAGCCGCTGGAAAATGGCGCAGAGGCGCCGGAATCGGCCATGGCACTGGTCGGTGACATGAAGCTGCTGATTCCCTTGGCCGGTCTCATCGATAAACAGGCAGAAATGCAGCGCCTGAACAAGCTGCTGGATGGAGTGGAGAAAGATATTCAGCGCGCACAAGGCAAACTGACCAACGAACGTTTTGTGGCCAAGGCACCGGCTGCGGTGGTGGAAAAGGAGAAGGCAAAACTGGCCGATGCCCAACAACGCGCGGGAGAAATTCGACAGCAGTTACACAAACTTGAACAACTGGCGGATGCCTGAAAAACGGAAGTTTCGTTACCCTGCCCGTCAAAAGTAAACAATTGTCAACTGACCTTACGCCTTTTTATTGCATGGGCCTTTGCGGTTACCATGGCCAGACTCATTGACCCCTGGTATGCGCAATGAAAAACAAACTGGCCATCGTCCTGCTGGTGTTAACAGCAGGCGGATTTTGGCTTGCCTGGCTTACTCTACCCCATTTCGAAAGCCCCAGTCTTTTCAGCGCCACGCTGGAAGGGGTGCTGGTTCTTGTCACGGCTATTGTCCTGTGGAATTTGCAGAAGCTTCCCATGGCAGCGCGATTCTACAAGTACCTGATCGCCGGCTTTCTGTTGCTGTATATGTCCTTGCTGGTGGATTTTCTGGATGAATTCTTTTTTCAGCCCAACTTGTTGGCCACCATCGAAGAACTGACCCTCTTGTTCGGCTTTCTGCTAACCACCTATGGCATCTATCTGGCCACCCTATATCATTACGAGCAGATCCAGCAATTGAAAAAACTGGCCCAGACCGATTCACTGACGGGTCTGCTCAACCGCCGCGCCATGATCCAGCGCCTGGAGCAGCAGACTCAAATCGGCCAGCAGGACCCTTCCCATCACTATTCAGTGATTGTGGCGGATATCGACCGGTTCAAGGACATCAACGATCGCTTTGGCCACGATACCGGCGATACGGTCTTGCGACATATTGCCCGCAGCCTGAACACCAGCCTGCGTGCCAGCGATTTTATTGGCCGCTGGGGCGGTGAGGAATTCATCATCCTACTGCCACAAACGCGGGAAGATGGCGCCGCTTTAGTGGCTGAAAAAATTCGCCAGCACATTATTGGCGAGCCGTTCACGGTGGATGGTCACCAGATTGACCTGAGCATCAGCCTGGGAGTGGCCC
>JALXFQ010000186.1 GCA_027067235.1 Gammaproteobacteria bacterium | reverse complement strand
AATGCCTTCCTTAGTAGTTCCCGGTATTTGTCTGAAATATCCCGGCTGTCGCCCATGAGTTTGATAATAGCCAGCATGCCCTTGCGCGCCAGATCATTTCTGTACTGGCTGTTATTCTGCACGATTGCGAGCAATTGCTCCAGCGCCGGTTCGAAAGCGTCTTCTGTCACGAGGCGCGCCGCCAGCTGAAAGCGGGTATCCAGATCGTCCGGGTTCTGCTCCAGCTCTGCCTGCAGCTCGTCCGGCCCGGGCGCATCGCGGGCGGCGACAAGGAACCGCAAATGCGCCTCCAGGGTACTGATGTCGGCATCGTCGCGCGCCGCGTCAGGCAGGTTCTCGATTACGGCCAGTGCATCGTCCAGTCGCGACGCCTGCATGAGCATTTTAGCGCGATCCAGCGGGATGCGCAGGTTGGCGGGGTTTTGCGCCTGCGCCTTTTCCATCAGCGACAGGGCGGAGCGCTGGTCGCCGCGCGCCCAGGCCTGCAGCGCGTCGCCATGAACCTTGATGCGTTGTTGCGGCACATATTTTTCCACCAGATCACGAAAAGTTCGCTCGGAAAACGCGCCACGAACCGTTTCCATGTCTTGCTCGTGGTGGATGATCTTGACCGTCGGCACGCTGATAACGCCCATGTCCCGCGCGAATCGCGTGTACTGGTCGGTATTCAGCAACGCCAGCAGAAAGCGACCACCCATTTCCTCGCCGACCTTGATCAGGCGCGGCAGCAGCATGTTGCAGGGGCCGGCGTCCGGCGACCAGAAATACACCATCACCGGGCCGCGCCGGGAGTTCTCCAGCACCAGTTGGCGATAGTTTTCGGGCGTCGCCTCGACGATCCATTCGGGCAGTCGGTTCATGGCTTTTTCAGATTGACCCGGGAAACGGTACCTGCATCGGCGCCCAGCCAGGAGGCCCTGCGCGCGCGCATGCTGCGGCTGGCGAGTTCGTCAAACGCCAGATAGCAGGTATCTGCCGGCGCCGGCTGCAGCGTGAGGGTAAACAGCATCAGTTCGTCGCGGCGGAAAACCTGCAACTGCGCTTTTTCGTCCGGCGCATAGCGCTGCAGCAGCTTGTCCAGATTGCCCGGGTTGATTTTCAGGCCATCCAGAGCGACCAGTTCGTCGCCGGCGGAAACACCGGCTACCTGCGCCGGGCTATTATCAAACACCACGGCCACGCGCGTGGAATCCGGCGCCAGGCGCAGGCCAGCCGTGACGCCGGTGCGTGCTGTCTGTATGGCTGTTCCGCCCTTGTCCTTGCTGTTTTCCGATGCCCGGAGAGCATATTTTATGCCTACGGTTTTCAGCAGCGATTGCAGATCCGGGTCCTCGGTGCCATGCAGAGTTTTGTTAAAAAAGCCGGCCAGGTTCCGACCCGCCACATCGCTGGCAATAGCTTCGATCTTGCCTTCCGGCACGCCGATGCCGGTCGCGCCGTATTGCCGCCACAGGGTTTGCGCCACGTCGTCCAGCGAGCGCCTGTTTTCGGTCGCCTCGCGTATGGTCAGATCCAGCGCCAGCGCGATCAGCGCCCCTTTGGCGTAATAGCTGACGATGGCGTTGGGCGCGTTTTCATCCTGCTTGTAGAACTTGTTCCAGGTGTCGAAGCTGGATTCCGCCACGGATTGCCTGAAGCGGCCCGCGCCGCGCAGGACGCGGGTGATGGTCTGCCCGAGCAGCTCCAGATACGACTCGGGAGGAATGACGCCGCCGCGCGCCAGCCCGAGGTCGTCGTAATACGATGTAACGCCTTCGAACCACCAGAGTTGCCGGGTGTAGGCCTCACGCGTCAGGTCGTAAGGCAGATAGCATTCCGGCTTGATGCGCTTGACGTTCCAGGCATGGAAATATTCATGGCTGCACAGCCCGAGAAAGCCGCGGTATTCGTCGGAAATACTGTCATCGCCGGGTAGCGGCAGGTCATCGCGCGAGCACATCAGACTGGAGGAATTGCGATGTTCCAGCCCGCCGTAGCCGTTACCTACCGCGGTAACGAGAAACACATAGCTGTCAAAAGGCGCTTCGCCGAAAAACCGGATGTGCTGTTCGCAAACGGGCTTCACATCGCGGCAAATGCGCTCGATGTCGGTGCGTATTTTTCCGTAAAAGGCAAAATAATGGGGGATGCCGCAGGCGTCGAATTCGGCAATGGCGAGGTCGGCGATTTCTACCGGATAATCCAGCAGCGCGTCATAATTTTCCGCTTCGTACACGCCATAGCCCCACTGCTCGGCGCGCTTGCGCGGCATGCCGGTGGCGACTTTCCAGTGGTCGCCTGAACCGCCTGCTGGCGGCAGGATTACCACTTCGCAGGGCCGGTTTTCCTGACCCACGACTTCCAGAAAAACCGATGTGCCGTTGAAATAGGCGTGGGTGGTATCCAGATGCGCGCCGCGCACGGACAAATCCCAGGCATAGACGTCGTAGCTGATTTCCAGCGGGCCCGCGCATGGCTCGCAGCGCCAGCTGTCCTTGTCCGTTTTGTGGGCATCTATCGCCTTTCCGCGACAGGCTGCCGTCAGCGTAATGATATGGCGGGCAAAATCACGAATCATGTAGCTGCCGGGAATCCACGCCGGCAGTCGCAGCGCCTGGCCGTCGGGGGCAGGCTCCGCGATGGTCAGCGCCACGCGAAAAATATGCGCGCCGGGGTTGTGGGGCGTAATGGTATAAGCTATCGCCGTGGCGTTCATTTCAATACAGTGAGGCGATCACCCGTTCGCAGGCGGCCGGGCGCATTGTGAATGACATTCTGGCCAAAATATACCTTGCCATCCCGTTCCCGGTAGCTGGCCAGAGTCTGCAGCGGTTCGCCGCTGGAAACCTCGCCGGTATCGGGGTCGACCGTGGGTATGGGGCAGCGTGAACAGGGCTTGACCACGCGCATGTCGATATTGCCGATGCGTATGGCCGACCAGTTGTCCTCGGCATAGGCCTCGCAGCCGGCAACCACCAGATTCGGCCGGAACCGGCGCATTTCCACTGCCTGGTCGAGACGGCGGTTCAGATCATCCAGTGATGCCTCCGCAATCAGCAGCAGCGGAAAACCATCGGCGAAGCCGGTATGGTCGCCCGCCTGCGCGTAGGCCGGGTCGCAGGGGCGGATGGCGTCATCGGGCATCTGCACCAGATGACAGTCTTCGCCCACTGCCTGACTCAGCCAGGCGTCGGCTGCGGCAATATGCCAGGCCGAAACCTCATCGTTCCAGATGCGCACCGCCATGCGCTGCGTGGAAGCATCGGCGGCAGGCACGGCCAGTTCGTCCATGCCGAAGGAAGAGAGCAGCAGTTGTCCGTCCGCAATAGCCGTTCCGATCAGCGCCAGTTGCGGGTGGCTGCGCTGGGTTATCATGTTGCCGGCAGGATCGACGATCATCCAGCGGCGGTCATGTTTCAGGCCCCTGGCGTCCAGTTCGGCATCGGCAAGCGTGATGCCGGCGCAGGATTTCACCGGGTAGATGTGCAGTCCGCTCAGGCTAATCGGCGCGGTGTTCATCGCGTTGCCACGCTGCCGATCTGACGGATGCTGCCGCTGGCGCGGTTGTGATAGAGAAAACGCCCCAGCGGCGTTCCCAGATAGCCGTCCACACGCTGCTGGTTGTCGCTGCGGATATCGCTGGCGGAAAAATGCTCGCCATCAAAACCGGAATTGACAGCGCCGTGGGTGTGGTAGCTGGCCTGGGCGGCTTGTGGTTTGGGTCCCAGCGACACGTGGTCGAGGGCGCCGGATTGTGCCGGCGTGAAGCTGTAGCTGTCGCCTTTGGCGCGATAGACCCAGCCGCCGTACTCGCGGTTTTCGCGTATGGATCTGGGGTTGACCCTGTTCAGCGCCGCCTGCGCTGCGTCACGGGAACTGCTGAAACCGCCTTCCGCGCCATCGGCCTTGCCCGAGGCCGAGGCCACTGCCACTGCGCCGGCGACGATACCGCCAGCGATAAGCAGGTTTTTCATGAAATTCAGCGCCCGGTTCTGAAACGGCAGGGCAGGATCGAAGCCGTGTCGGGACTGCGGCGCCATGACCCACTGCAACATCAGGCGCTGATCAGCCAGACCCGTCAGCGGGCTGACGCCGGTCTGCAGCGAGATCGCGGCTGCTGAAAGTTTACCCACGCCGGTCGCCCATTGCACGGCGCGTTGCACATGACCGCTGATGTCGCCGAATTCAGCGTAGGCAAGGCTGCTGTGCGGCGTTTCCCGCGCTATGCGCAGATGCCGGGCCAGCAGGTCTCCGTGGCGCTGGATATGCGCCATTTGCACAGACCAGCGTGGCGTGGCGAGGCCGATCTGATACAGCCCCGCGTCCACCCGGTCTGCAAGATGCAGGCGGGAAACAGCGGTATTGAATTCAATGCCGGTGTCGTCCAGCCAGCTGAAGGACAGCTGCCGCCACTGGCTGGCCGCAGACTGCAGTTTATTGTCGAGGTTGTCGGTGAAGCCGGGCAGGGCGGCCTGGGTGGCTTGCGCGCCGCCGCCGCTGAAACCCAGCTTGAACCTGCCGCGAGACCAGGCGCTGGCCAGGGAGGTTTTGCCGGGCTGGCGGTCGAACGCGGTGAAAACCTGACCAAAGCGGCTGTTCAGGGCAAAACCGCCGCGGCTGTACAGCAGCGGATTCTGTTGCTCGGGGTCATCCCCGGCGTAGAGCTGCTGCGCGCCAAACAGACCGATCCAGCGGTCAGCCTCACCGACCGCTGTCAGATCCACGTCCGCATAAGCCGGCTGCGCGGAGGCCGCCAGGGACAGAAAAAAAGCAATAAGCCGGTTCATTTCAAATACAGGCGTTTGTTGATTTGCAGGTTTTTTTTGCCGATCCAGTATTTGGTCGAGCGCCCGTAAGTGACGGTCAGGATGCCATCCGGCTGACCAAGATCGTTGATCGCGGGCAGCAGCAGGGCGTCGAACAGAATGATGTATTCGTCGGCGTTCTCGGTGAAGCCGATACGGTAATGCTTCAGGGATTTACGCCTTTCATCGAGGTCAGGCAGTTGCTGAAAATCGCGCCAGGCGATTTCCCAGGCCAGCAGGTAGTTGCCGGGCACGGACAGGCGGTTGTCGTGGCGGCTGACGAAATCATCTTCCTCAAGCTCCGCGCAGACATAGCCGTCGGTCAACGTGCAATCGGGCGCATGGGCGTCAACCCAGGCTCTGGCCGCTTTTACATCGGCCTGTTCAGCCATGACGCTGAGCGGCGTAATCAGTATCAGAATCAGCCATTTTCGTGAAAATACCAACATCAATTGGCGACAGTGCCGAGGCGTGAAACATGCCGTGAGCGGTAATCGTAGAACAGGAATGCGCCAGCGGGGGTGCCGAGATAGCCATCGACCCGGAAAAAATTATCCGAACGTTTGTCCTGGGGCGAAAAATGCTCGTTGTCATATCTCGGATCGGGACCGCCATGAGTGTGATAGGTGGCGGCAGCGTTACCGGGCTTGTTACCCAGCGATACGCTGTCGATATTGCCTTTTATGGGCGAGGTGTAGCCATAGGTGTTGTCGTTCGAGCGTACGATCCAGCCGCCATATTCACGATTCTCCCGTACCGATTTCGGATTGACATCGTTCAATACGGCGCGGGCGGCATCGTGCTGGCCGGCGAATCCGCCCTGTTCGGAGTCGGCATTGCCCGAGGAAGACGCCAGAGCAACCGCGCCGCCGATAATGGAGCCAGCGATAATCAGTTGCTTTTTGTAGGATTTCTGCCGGGCGACAACGCCGTCCGGAGCGCCTTCCGGCGGCTTGCCGGTATCGGCATCAGGCGGGTTTGACGGGTCTGCCTTGCCATTGGCGGCCAGTCGCACCGGTTTACTGATCTGACCGCTGTAGCTGAACATGAAGCGTTGGTCGGAAACGCCGGTAAACGGACTGATGCCGGACTCCAGTGAAAAATCCATGCGCCGATTTGCTGCACTGGCGAAACTGCTGCGCACGATGCGCAGGGTGTGGTTGTTGATGTCGCGAATTTCGTCATAGCTCAGCCCGAAACGGCCCCGGCGCAGTTGCAGGGACAGGTTCTGGCCGATGGCAACGCCGTTGCGCCGCGTCACCGCATAGTCGCCGGAAAAACCCTGCCAGCTCAGACCGGTATGGTACAGGGACGGATTGACCCGCCCTTCGAGGTCAATGCGGGTCTGGCCGCCGCGCCATTGCAGACCACTGGCGAAGGCATGCGACAGACTGGTGTCCGACCAGCGGCTGCGGGCCGAT
>JALXFQ010000185.1 GCA_027067235.1 Gammaproteobacteria bacterium | reverse complement strand
CCCAGAAAGTGACGCTGGAAGAAATGCGTCAGCCGGTGGGGGTATTGTTTCGGGCGCTGGGTGGTGAAGGCGGGCTGCAGATCGAAAACGCCCATGCCATGCAGCATGGCGCGCGGCGTGGATTGTTACAGAAAATCGCCGGTACCGGGACGACGGTGGAACTGGCCTGGCGCGATGCTGACAGCCTGCGGTTGCCGCTGGAAATCGCCTGGTTTCCCGACCGGTCATTGAATCGCGACCTGTATTTGTGGCTGGCGGCGCTGGCTTCCCTGCCGCCGGACAAGGATGAGGGCTGGTTCATCAACAACCAGAAACAGACGGTGGCGGTGCTTCGGCGTTTTCCCGGTTTGCGCCAGCGTTATGTTCGTCTGGTGAAGGCGCATCTCACCCAGCGTCCCGATCCAGAACAGTTGCCGGAGCAGGAAGCGACGGTTGAGCGCGCCATACGCGCGGTGCTGACGATGCCGGAACATCTGCGGAAAAAACTGCCGTATTCACGGACGCCGCCTCAGCCCGTGCCGCTTTGGCTGCACCCGTTGCCGCCGGTTTCGGTCACGCAGCCGGCTGCCTCGCGGAAAGCGGATGAGGGCGAAGCGGAGGCCGAAGAATCGCAGCACCAGGATGCGCAGCGGGATGCGCGCAGGAAAAAGCGCAAGGCGGAACGGGCCGATGACCCCGATGGCAAAAGCGGGCTGATGATGTTCCGGCTGGAGTCCATGTTTACCTGGGCGGAATATGTCAAGGTGGATCGCACGGCCGATGACGATGATGACGGCTCGGCGCGCACGGCGGATGATCTGGATGTCCTGTCTGTTGCGGAGGGGGGGCAAAGCCTCGCCAGCCGGCTGAAAATCGACCTGGATCTGCCTGCGGCGGAATATGACGATGTGGTCTTGGGGCCGGGCATCCCGCTGCCGGAATGGGATTTCAGACAGCAACGCCTGATCCCCGACCATGTGCGGGTTCTGCCCATGCTGGCGCGCGACGCCACTGCCGCCGAGCTGCCGCCGGCATTGCGCGCCCAGGCCCGGCGTTTACGTCATCTGTTTGAAATGCTGACGCCGCAGCGCCGCTGGTTTGGTGGCGAGAAGGACGGCTCGGAACTGGATATCGACGCCTGGATTACGCATACCACCGACCGCAAGCTGGGCCACGTCAGCACCGAGGCGAATGTTTACCGGCAACTGCGCAACCAGAACCGGGATCTATCCTGTCTGCTGCTGGCCGATCTGTCGTTGTCCACGGACAGCTGGGTCAACAACGAAGCGCGAGTCATCGACATTATTCGCGACAGCCTGTTTCTGTTTGCCGAAGCGCTGTCCGCCACCCGCGACAGCTTTGCCCTGTATGGCTTTTCCTCGCGTCATCGCAGCCATGTGCGATTTCATATTCTGAAAAACTTTGCCGAGCCGTATTCGGCCGATGTCAAAGGCCGGATTCAGGCCATCAGGCCGGGTTATTACACGCGCATGGGCGCAGCCATTCGCAATGCCGCCAATATCCTCGCCGAACAGCCTTCGGCGCAGAAAATCCTGTTGATACTGACCGACGGCAAACCCAACGATCTGGACAAATACGAGGGCCGCTATGGCGTTGAAGATACACGCCAGGCGATTATTGAAGCGGAAAAAACGGGCCTGCAGCCGTTCTGCGTCACCATCGACGAACAGGCGGAAGACTATCTGCCGTATCTGTTCGGCGCGCGCTCTTTTTTGCTGATAAAAGATGCCCGCGAGCTGCCCCGGAAACTGCCCATGCTGTATTTTCGCCTCACTGGCTGAGGCCGCTTGCCCGGGCTGCTTTGTTCTGCCCGCGTTTTTTTGTACCGACGGCAGGCCATCGAAAAACGGGATTTTGCAACAGCCCGCGAGAAATTGGCCATTTATTGACATAGATCAGTTCAGCAACTTTTACTCTCACCGGAATTTGATACAAGTCAAGGTTCATGGCTGCTGCTGCCTGCAAACTGTGCGGCGCACAATCCGCCATGCTGCGCAGTTGCGGGTCGTGCTTCAGTGGCATCGAATTGACTCAAGAGGAATCATCGGTATCGCCATGCGACCAATGCTCGAAACAGTGCCAGCCGCCAGCCGGGTGTCCGCTCTTTGTGTGGCCTGTTGCAGGCAGTTTGT
>JALXFQ010000184.1 GCA_027067235.1 Gammaproteobacteria bacterium | reverse complement strand
GATTGTTTATGTCAGGTACAAGCAATACAAATACCACTCAATCACTGGAGATACTCCATGCGTATTACACCCGTACTGATCACATTGGCACTTTCATCTGTTGCACAGGCCGCGCCGGTTGATATTCCGGCTTCCCCAAACGGCATCGCATTCCCGGCTGACTATGCCGACTGGCGCGTTATATCCATTTCTCATCGCGTGGACAATCACACCTTGCGCATGATTCTCGGCAACGATGTAGCCATCAAGGCGGCCCGCAACGGCCAGACCAACCCGTGGCCGGATGGCGCTATTCTAGGAAAAGTCGTGTGGAAGGAAGCAGCAGAAGTCAACTGGCCGACGGCGATTGCGCCGAAAGCTTTTGTTCATGCCGAATTCATGTTCAGGGACAGCAAAAAATGGACAGAAAACGGCACTGGCTGGGGTTGGGCGCGCTGGAAGGGCGCTGACTACACGCCTTATGGCGAAAATGCGAAGATTGAACAGGAATGCATCGCCTGCCATACCCCCGTCAAAGGCCGCAACTGGGTTTTCACCACGCCTGCGGCGTTTCCCGCAGTGGTCAAGTAGCCGGCCAGTGAACGCAACTGGACATTGAAAAACCATTCGGAACAGGTTCTCCGCCATATCCCCGGGCTGAGGCGCTATGCGCGTGCCCTGTTAGCCAACCCCGATGCCGCCGAGGATCTGGTTCAGGAAACGCTGGCCAGAGCTTTGGGGAAACTGCGGTTGTGGCGGCCGGGTAGCAATATGCGGGCATGGCTTTTTACTGTCATGCACAATCAGTTCGTCAATGATGCCCGGCGCTACCAGAATCGTCCGGACCGGATGGCTGAATATTGTGGCGAAACAGTATCCGGCCATGCCAGTTCTGAAACCCTGGCTCATCTGAATGATATCGAGGCGGCGCTGCAGCAGTTGCCCGAAGCGCAACGCGAAGTTTTGTTGCTGGTAACCCTTGAAGGACTCTCCTATACAGAGACCGCCACGGTTCTGCGCATCAAAAAGGGAACTGTCATGTCGCGCCTGCACCGTGCTCGCGAGCATTTGCGAAAAGTACTGCTTGAGCCACCTGCAACCAACGTCAAACCCATTCGGAGGCTACAATGAATCCAGAACACGTCAGTAGCGAGGAACTCCATGCCTACGTTGATAACCAGCTGGACGCGCAACGCCGTATCGAAGTGGAAGCCTGGCTGGCGACCCATGGGGATGCGGCCAGACAGGTAGACGACTACCGCGCCCTGCAACAGCGCCTGCATCGTCATTTCGATCCCGTATTGGCGGAGCATCCGGGAACAAGCCTGCCGAAGAGCCGGGCTGTTTTCGGGCTGAACCATCTGCTTCGCCCGGCCATGGCGATATTACTCATGCTGGCTTCCGGCCTGTTGGGCTGGTCGCTGAAGAGTGCAGATGACAAGAATGTTGAAGCCGTCGCCTATACAGACCTCGTGCAGCCAGCCGCCTTCGCGCATCAGGTCTATTCCAGTGACCCAAATTACCCGGTGGAGATTCCGGCGATACGGCGTGCATCCCTGAACCAGTGGGTATCCAAGAGAATGCATACTGATCTGCAAGCTCCAGACCTTGCGGCTTCCGGATTCCGCCTTATCGGTGGACGTTTGTTACCGTCTACCAACCGCATGGCGGCCCAGTTCATGTACGAAGACACTCAGGGTGAACGCCTGACGATCTATATCCGCCGTATTGCTGCCGACAGCAACAGCAGTTTCGAATACATGGATCAGGATAATCTGCACATATTCTACTGGATCAATAATTTCGTCGGTTATGCCGTGGTCGGTGTACAACCTGCAACCCGTCTGATTGCGGTTGCCAATGCAGTTAACAGGCTTGCTCGTTAGCTCCCCATCACCAGCCACGCACCTGCATTTCAGCAACCGGCGCCAACTGTCACCACAAATCTAGCTCGGCTAACAACTCTGGCTCAGCGCCTCCAGCTCCTCATTCAGCGCCAGCCACTGCATCTCCAGAACCTCCAGCTTGCGCCTGTTCTCGCCCTGCTGTTGCAGCAGCGCTTTCAGCGCTTCCCTGTTTTCGGTGTTGTACAGCGCGGCATCGGCGAGCTGGTTTTCGATGCGCTGTTTTTCCTTTTCCAGCGGCTGCATGGCGTGTTCGATTTTTTTGATTTTGCTGGTGAGGGGCTGTAGCCGTTTGCGGCGTTCGGCGTCGAGGCGGCGTTGTTGCTTGCGGTCGGGTTTGGCTTTAGGCGCGGTCTGATCGGCGGGGTTTTCCGACTCGTCTTCTTCGGCAAGCAGATTGCGGTAGTCGTCGAGGTCGCCGTCGTAGTGGTGTACGCTGCCGCCTTTGACCAGCAGGAATTCGTCGCAGCAGATGCGCAGCAGATGGCGGTCGTGGGAGACCAGCACCAGCGCGCCTTCGTAGCCTTGCAGAGCCACGGACAGGGCGTGACGCATTTCCAGATCCAGATGGTTTGTGGGTTCGTCGAGCAACAGCAGATTGGGTTTACGCTGGATCATCAGGGCCAGGGCGAGGCGGGATTTTTCACCGCCGGAGAACGGCGCCACCGGTTCGGTCACGCGGTCGCCACGAAACCCGAAACCACCCAACGCGTCACGGGCCTGCTGTTCGCTCAGGTGGCCATGGCTGTTGAGCATGTGATCCAGAGCGCTTTGTTCCGGTATCAGCTGTTCCAGCTGATGCTGGGCGAAGTAGCCAATTTTCAGCCCCTTGCCGCAGGTGATGTTGCCGGACAGCGGCTCCAGTTTGCCCGCCAGCAACTTGATGAATGTGGACTTGCCCGCGCCATTGTTGCCCAGCAGGCCGAGACGCATGCCGGGACGCAGTGAGGTAGTGATGTCCGCCAGTATCGATATGTCGCCATAGCCCGCGGCAACCTGCTCCAGCGCCATCAGCGGGTCCGAGCTTTTTTCCGGTACAAGAAAATCGAAATGAAACGGTGCATCCACATGGGCGGCGCTGATTTTTTCCATGCGTTCCAGCGCTTTGACCCGGCTTTGCGCCTGTCTGGCCTTGGTGGCCTTGGCGCGGAAGCGATCGACAAAGCGCTGCAAATGGGCAATTTCCTTCTGCTGCGCTTCGTACATGGCCTGCTGCTGCGCCAGTTTTTCCGCACGCTGGCGCTCGAAGGCGGTGTAGTTGCCGGTGTACAGATCAATGCGGCCATGTTCGATGTGCATGATGTGCTGCGCCACGCCGTCGAGAAATTCGCGGTCGTGAGAGATCAGCAGCAAGGTGCCGGTGTAACGCTTCAGCCATTGTTCCAGCCAGATCACCGATTCCAGGTCGAGGTGGTTGGTGGGTTCGTCCAGCAACAGTATATCGGAGCGACACATCAGCGCCTGGGCCAGGTTCAGGCGCATGCGCCAGCCGCCGGAGAAGGTGCTCACCGGCTGGTCGAGCTGGTCCTGGCGGAAACCCAGTCCGTGCAACAAACGCGCAGCGCGTGACGGCGCGGTGTAGCCGTCGATGGCGTCCATGCGGGCATGGAGATTGGCCAGTTGGGTATCGCTGGCGTTGGTCATGGCCGCTTCCACTTCACGCAGTTCGGCGTCACCGTCCAGTGCAAACTCCAGGGCGCTGCGCTCGCTGTCCGGTGTTTCCTGAGAAACCCAGGCAATAACCGGATTGCCAGGGAGTTCCACCTCACCCTCATCGGCGTGGATCTGGTCCATGATCAGCGCAAACAGGCTGGACTTGCCGGTGCCGTTGGCGCCGGTGAGGCCGACGCGCCAGCCAGGGTGAATGGTGACATTGGCGTTTTCGAACAGGCGTTTGGCGCCGCGCTGCAGGCTAAGGTTTATCAGCTTTATCATGGCTGCGGACTATACCTGCGATCAGGCCGGTTTTCCTGCCTGACGCTGGCATGACGAAAGGGTCAGACAGGCGTATGATAGCGGCATGGGCATGTCAGAAAAACCACCATTGCTGGTCACCGCCTTCAGCGACTATATCTGTCCGTTCTGTTATGTCGGCGATGCGCGTCTGCAAAAACTGCGTGATGCATACGACCTGAAAATCAACTGGCGTTTTGTCGAGATACATCCACAAACGCCGGCTGAAGGCATGCCGCTGTCAGCGCTGGGCTACAGCGCGGAGCGCTGGCAGATGCTGATGGACAACCTGCAGCAACTGGTGGAAACCGACGGCCTGGCGCTGTCGGAGCGCAGTTTCACCACCAACTCCCGCAAGGCGCTGTTGCTCGCCGAGGCCGCCAAATCCGCTGGCGCCGAGGTGTTCTATGATCTGCACCGAAAGCTGTTTCAGGCCTTTTTTGTCGATAATCTGAACATCGGCGATGAATCACTACTGCGAAAAATAGCAACAGGGTGCGATATACCGGAGAGCATGATCAACGACGCCTGGACCAACCTCGAATTTCAACAACGACTGGAACAGAACCTGTCGGCAGCGCGCCAGATCGGGCTGACCGGCGTGCCGACTTTCATCATCAATGAGCAGAAGCTGACCGGGGCCGTGCCAGAGGACGCTCTGCGAAAGGCCGCAGCCGCCTGATTGACCGACGCGCGTCTCCCGGCAGGCTTGTTTGCGTCAGCGCCGGCGGCTGTGCAGCTCCACCAGAGACAGCAGTTCCTCCACGTCGGCACGCGCCAGATCATGTGACTTCGCTCCGCAACTGAACACATCCACTGCGTAATCACGGAATTCCGGGTAAGGCCACAGGCGGCAGACGATACGGATCAGCGCCGCGTGCTGTTCCAGCGCCGCTGGCTGGCCTTTGCTGCTATGTGCCGGGGTAGCGGTTTTCCCCGCCTCGCCCGGCGAGAAAACCGGAGGCGTCACTGTCGCTTTCTGTTCGGCAGCGATTTGCGGCCGGCTGGCATCGCCCGCTGCAGATTTCGGTTTGGCGGCATCAGACGCTGCCCGCTTCACGTCTGCGGCCGTTTTCGCCTCCTCTGCGCTTTTCTGCGGCGTAGAAACCTTGCCGGCCGGCGCGGATTCATCCAGCGTTGGTATCTTCAACTCCGGCTTGCGCTCTACCGGGGGACCGGCATCGGGCTTGATCAGGTCTTCTATGGTCGCCTGCTCGAAGCTGTCCATGGAAACACCACGCGTTTTCGCGGGTTTCGACTGGCGACCAAGACCGGAAAAAATACCGGAGAAAATGCCGTCCGGGCTCTTGTCCGCATCAGCATCGGCGCCGGCTTCGCGGCTGCTCGTACGGTCTGTCTTGCCGGCGTTCTTCCTGCCCAGTCCCATACTGATAAATGGTTTTTTGCGGGTACCACTGATGGAGTCGAACAATTGTTCATCAGAGCTGGTCAGGCTGTCGCGCCAGGAATCCTGGGGCAGATCCGGCATCGCATTCATGCTCGATTCGTTCAGGGTGGCATTGAACCCGACAGCGATGTCTTCCGGCCGCGAAGCCGTGGTTTCGGTCTGCGCGCTTTCCGTGGAGATGGCGCCACCGGCGGCCGACTGCCGCGACGCCAGATTGGTCAAATGAATTTCCTTTTTCCGGGTCACCTGATCCTGCTCCGGCACCTGTTCGTTTGCCGTAGCTGCCTCGACCGGCTCTTCGCTGTCCTTTTCCGGCCGGCTGACTTCTTCCACCATGCGCGCAACCTGCTCCATCTCGCGGGCGCCCGATGCCGGTTCGGCAGGCTCTGTTCCCTCTGCAGACTTCTGCTGCGGCGGCTGCCCGGCTGTGTCTTTCTGTTGCCCCGGCGATTCACCCGGCGCC
This sequence comes from Gammaproteobacteria bacterium, assembly GCA_027067235.1. Lineage (GTDB taxonomy): Bacteria > Pseudomonadota > Gammaproteobacteria > QOAV01 > QOAV01 > QOAV01. The sequence continues at coordinate 523 of JALXFQ010000184.1, read as the reverse complement.
GGCGCGGACGGCAATTCCTGGTCCAGGGCAAGCACCCGGGAATCAATATCAACGCTGGCCTCGAACAATACCTTGTCCACTTCATCGTGGCTGACCTTGCTGGCACGCATGAGTTCATAGAGTCGAATCAGGGAACTGACCGAGGTCACCCTCAGGTCTGGCTTGCCTGGCGACTCGAGCAAGGTTTGCTGGATTTTCCCTTCATCCACTTCTTCCCTGTCCGCCACGTACAGACAGACAATGGTATGCAGCTCCGGCAGTTTTCCCGCCATGTGCAGCAAACGTGCGAAATTGCGCATACGCGCCGGGTCGGGCGGCGTGTCCACACCGGTGCGCACTTCGATCAGATACTGATGACCGGCATTGGAGCGCCAGTGGCCGTCTATGGTCACCGGACCGTTTTTCCCGTGGTAACGGCCGTGGGTAACCTGAAACCCCAGAAGTTCTCCTATACGGTTGATAATATCCTGCATGGCCCGGACTCGCTGCAGGCCGGTGAGCGATTCGGATGCGCTGACATATT
>JALXFQ010000183.1 GCA_027067235.1 Gammaproteobacteria bacterium | reverse complement strand
AATTGAATGCTGGCGGCGTGCAAAAAAATCCTTTTCAAGCCATAGCGTGATTTCATCATGCGGTTAAAGGGCCAGTCGCCATATTTGTCATCACCGGCCACCGGCTGGTCCAGGCTATGCGCATGCACCCGCGCCTGATGGTTGCGCCCGGTACGCAAGTCGATGTCCACCAGGGTCGCCACATCGCCAAAATGCCTGAGTGGTTTGAACAGGGACAGCGCCGGCTTGCCGCTGGCATCCACCAGGGTGCGGCGGTCACCGTTGTCCAGCCGGGTCGTGCTCAGGGGCACATCCACTTTGCGTTCCTGCCCAAGCCGCCCCCTGATCAGGGCGCTGTAAAGCTTGCTCAGCCTGTCGCCCTTGTCTTGAGAAAACTGTTTCTGCAGGGCCAGCAGCGCCACGCGGCTTTTTGCCAGAACCAGGCAACCTGACGTGTACCGGTCCAGCCGATGAGCCAGCTCCAGAAAGCCGCTCTCCGGCCGGATCAGACGCAATGCCTCAATGATACCGGTATTGACGCCGCTGCCGCTGTGAACAGCCATCCCCGCCGGTTTGTTGAGCACCATTACGGCCTCGTCTTCATGCAGCACGGTCTGCTCCAGCCAGCGGTATTTCTCCGGATCGGCCGCGGTCGCCGGCCGTGGCCCCAGACGCAGCGGCGGAATCCTCACCCTATCGCCGGTTTTCAGCCGGGTATCGGGCTTGCATCGCTTCTTGTTGATGCGCACCTCGCCTTTGCGCACGATACGGTACACCAGACTGCGCGGCGCCCCCTTCAGCCGGGACAGGAGAAAATTGTCCAGCCGCTGACCGTGGTTGTCAGCGGTCACTTCGACATAGCGGACCGCGGCTGAGGGCGGGGTTGACATGGTACGGATACTCGGTGCGGATCAAACGCCGGATCATACCAGCCCGACAGGTCTTTTTGCGAATTTCGGCACTCTCCAGCGGGCGCGGGTTTTCACCGCCGGATGGATTGCAAGGGCGCTGGACTGCTGTTATATTCCTGCGGTCATTTTCTCATATTGAAGTGTGCGACAGGGCAAGACCCTGTGGCGCAGGCCCGCATCAGAAATAGATAACCAGGGGCGCGTGTCCGGCAAATACAGGATGCGGTGGGGAAATACGCAGGAAGTTCAGGTACACAGGAAAGATTTCTCGCGTTTAGCTACTTGGATTGTACAGAGCTGAACGCCTACTACTGCAGAACCGTGGCACAACGCCAGGTCGCAGTCTCCAAATAAGAGCACGGACCAACCGTCTCTCCCCTGCTTCCGCCTCGCGGTAATCCGGCATCAGGCCAGTTATGGCAATGCCCTGGGGATTCCCGCACCGGCGCCCGGGCGCCGTTATCGCTTCCGGCTGTAAGTCCGGTCGTGCTGGCGTGGCTTATGCCATTGCCTCAAAAAAAGGCGTCTGAAGTCACCTTTCAGATAATGTTTGCGATGGCCTGAATCATCCTGGATGGATGGGTTGGTCATTGCTTCCTCATGACAGGAAAGAATTATGAAAAGAATGCTGTTTAACGCAACCCATCAGGAAGAGCTGCGGGTTGCCATCGTCGATGGTCAGAAACTGCTCGACCTGGATATCGAATCTTCCGTTTATCAGCAACGCAAGGGCAATATATACAAGGGTATTGTCACCCGTGTCGAGCCCAGTCTGGAAGCCGCTTTTGTCGAATATGGCGCCAATCGCCAGGGCTTTTTGCCGCTGAAGGAGATTTCCCGCACCTTGTTCAGGAATTTCGGCGACAGAACGCCGATGTCGCAGGTGCGCATCAAGGATGTCATCAAGGAAGGCCAGGAATTTCTGGTGCAGGTGGAAAAGGAAGAACGTGGCAACAAGGGCGCGGCCCTCACCACCTTTATCAGCCTGGCCGGCCGTTTTCTGGTGCTGATGCCCAACAACTCCAAGGGCGGCGGTATTTCCCGCCGTATCGAGGGTGAAGAGCGTGCCGAGCTGCGTCGCATACTGTCCGAGCTGAATGTCCCCGACGAGCATGCGCTGATCGCCAGAACCGCCTGCATAGGACGCAGCCGGGAAGAACTGCAATGGGATCTCGACTACCTGCTGCAACTGTGGTCGGCCATCGACGACGTGGCGCAGGAGCGCCCAGCGCCGTTCCTGGTATATCAGGAAAGCAATCTGCTGGTTCGCGCCATTCGCGACTATGCGCGTGCCGATATTACCGAGATACTGGTCGACGACCCGGAAGTCTACGAACGCGCCCAGCGATTCATGCAGCAGGTGATGCCCAACATGGCGACGCGTCTGAAACTGTACAGCGACTCGACACCGCTGTTTTCGCGCTACCAGATCGAAAACCAGATTGAATCGGCCTATGATCGCGAGGTTCGGCTGCAGTCCGGCGGGTCACTGACCATAGACTATACCGAAGCGCTGATTTCCATCGATGTCAACTCCGCTCGCGCCACCAAAGGCGCTGACATCGAGGAAACCGCACTCAATACCAACCTCGAGGCGGCGCAGGAAATCGCCCGCCAGTTAAAGCTGCGGGACATGGGCGGGCTGGTGGTTATCGATTTCATCGACATGTCCTCCACCCGCAACCAGCGCAAGGTCGAAGCACGCCTGTCCGATTCCCTGCGCGGCGACCGCGCCCGTACCCAGGTGGGTCGCATATCCCGCTTCGGCCTGCTGGAAATGTCACGCCAGCGTTTGCGGCCCTCCATCAGCGACTCCAACTACCTGCCCTGCCCGCGTTGTCACGGCACCGGACAGATTCGCGGCACCCAGTCCTCGGCCCTGAGTATTCTGCGCATCATCGAGGAAGAGGCCCTGAAAGAAAACACCGAGGTCATACACGCCCATCTGCCGGTGGCGTCGGCCATGTTCCTGCTCAACGAAAAACGCCATGAAATCAGCCTCATCGAACAGCGTTGCGGCACCACCATTTACGTCATCGCCACCGACGAACTGGAAGTACCCAATTTTGAAATCAAGCGGCTGCGCGCCACTGACCTGGACGAGCTGGATGGCAAGGCCAGTTACCAGCTGGAGCACAGCGAGCAGAGCGAAAACGCAAAGGCGGGTCTGAAATCCACCCCCAGCACTGCGCTAAAGCCGGAAAAAGCCGCGGTCGCCCAGATCATACCGTCAGCACCGCCAAAACCGGCAGCCCGTGCTGACGCCGCGAACAACGCTTCCGGCGTGGAACGCGGCCGCTTTGTGGCCTGGCTCAAATCTCTGTTTACCCCTGAAACAGAAACAGAGCCCGCGCCGGAAGCCGCCCCGCAAGAGAGTGCCGAACCGCGCTCCAGGAGCCGTCATCCCCATTCACGTCGCAGCGGCGGTCGCCAGACCCGACGCGGCAGAAGTTCCGGCCAGACCGGCAGACGCGGCGGCCAGAACAACCGCAACGCCAGTCGCGGCAAGAACCAGCAACGCTCCAGAAACCAGAAAAACCCGTCATCGGGCGCGGCTCGCAGTAGCAATGAGGCGCCAGTCAGCGAGACCGGTGGCAACAGGTCCAGACAGGAAGGCGGCGGCAACCGCAAACGTTCCGCGCAAAACCGCGCCCGCAGCAGGAAGCCGGAAAACAAACCGGAAAAAACACGGAAACAGGCGGACAGCGCAAATGCAGCAAAGGACAATACCGGCTCCGCGCCGGCCAAAAAGGCCGGGCAACAATCTCCGTCCACCCGCAGCGAGCGGAAAACAGCGCCTGTCCAGATTGTCAAAAACGGCAAGACCACGGACAAAACCGAACCCGGTAAACCGGCGAAATCCGGAAAAACCCGCAAGGAAACGGCTAAACCGGCTCCCGCCAAGGCGTCAGAAGGTGGCAGGGAAACAACCGCCAGGGCAAAAAAGACGGACAGTTCGACTGCAGCAGACAGCAGCAAGGCGGCGCAAAAGCCCGCCCCTGCGAAAAACAGGGCGAAAAAGGCCGATCAGGCGGACAAGGCTGTTACCGAGGAGTCCGGGCCCACTAAAACCGCGGCGAAAAAGACCAGCACAACCACCAGGCAAGAGCGGAAAAAAGTGGCCAAGCTGACCATGGTGGAAACCCGCAAGGCGGATTAACGCAACCCGCGGCGGCCTGTTCCGACCCCGGCGAACCAGCCGGTAGTCAGCGGGTAAAATTGAACAGTCGCCGAAACCGCTCCCCGTGGGGGCCGTTGATCCAGTCTTCATCCTTCCAGCCGCCGATCAGAAGGTGGCCAGCGTTTGAGGCCAGGCCATTGTTCGACGAAACAACACGATTATCGTGTGTTATCTCCAGATCCTCTCCATTGACCGCCTTGTAGATAGACCGGCGTCTGATGAAGGGCGAAGCAACCGCATCATTGGCTCCGCGGTAAGTGTCTCCCGGGGCCAGCATCCAGATCATGCCCAGACCTTCATCATCCACATACACCACGTGTTCAGAATGATTGACGACATCGGCACGAGCCGGGGACAGGCACAGCAGGCAGACGACAAGAGTTTGGATGGCCCTGATCATCAACTCAGGGTAAACAGGGCGATGGATTCCACATGCGCCGTATGGGGGAACATGTCCAGCACGCCGGCTCCAGCCAGGTCATAACCGAGCGTATTCACCAGATAATCCGCATCCCGCGCCAGCGTGGCGGGGTTGCACGAAACGTAGACGATGCGCTCGGGCCGTGATTTACCTATATGCCGGACAACTTCAATGGCCCCGCTGCGGGGCGGGTCCAGCAGCAATTTGTTGTGGGTTTTCAGATAAGCGCCGATATTCACTGCCTCACTGTACAAATCCGCCGTTGCAAATGCAACGTTGTCTATCTGGTTGAACCGTGCATTGTTCCGCGCCCGCTGCACCAGACCGGCATCACCTTCAAGCCCGGTGACAAAAGAAGCATAACGCGCCAGGGGCAAGGTGAAATTACCCAGACCACAGAACAGGTCCAGCACCCGGTCGTCAGGCTGCAGGGACAGCAGTTCGATGGCGCGGCTGACCATAAGCCGGTTGATGGCGTCGTTGATCTGGATGAAATCGGTGGGCCTGAACTCGAAGCGTACCTGGTGATCGGGTTGCTCATAGCTCAGAACTGCGCCAGCAGCGTGTTCCAGATCGTGTACGCTGTCGGCACCACCCGGTTGCAGCCGCACAGAGACTGAATGCCCGTCTGAAAAAACCTCGAGCTTTTGCAGATCGCTTGCACTCAACGGATCTAGGTGGCGAAAAACCAGCACCAGATCCTCATCACTGTCGGCCAGCTCGACCTGCGGGATCCGGTCCGGGCAGGAAAGCGACCCTATCAGCGCCCTCAATTCCGGCAACAGCGCGGCGCTGCGTTGCGTCAGCACATGACATTCCACATGATCGGCGATGAAGCTGCTCTGTTTTTCACGGAATCCCACCAGCACGCCACCCTTTTTCGGCACATGGCGCACACCCAGACGGGCGCGGCGGCGGTAGCCCCAGGGGTCGGCTGTAACGGGCTCAAACACGCGGTATGGCTGCACCTTGCCGATGTGCTGCAGGTTTTCCAGCAGCACCTGCTGCTTGGCGATAATCTGCGCATGGGGGTGCATGTGCTGCAGACTGCAGCCGCCGCAGATACCGGCGGCGGCGCAGCGCGGTTCAACCCGGTCAGCAGAAGCCTGAACGATTTCCACTGCCTTACCGAAATCGCAGGCCTTGCGGCGACCGGTGGTTTCGAATATCACTCGCTCGCCGGGCAGAGCGCCATGGATGAATACCACCTTGCCGTCCACGCGGGCGACGCCGGAACCGTCATGGTTGAGCGATTCAATCAGCGCCTGCCGCGGCGGTATCTGCCTGCGTCGTCTGGCCATGCGGGATTCAGGCGGGGAACACGCCGGTGGACAGATAGCGGTCGCCGCGATCACAGATAATGCTGACGATGACCGCATTGTCGACCTGCTGCGAAAGTCCGGCCGCTGCCGCCATGGCGCCGCCGGAAGAAATGCCACAGAAGATGCCCTCTTCGCTGGCCAGCCGCCGCGTCATCTGTTCCGCTGCTTCCTGACCGACATCAATAATGCGATCAACCCTGCTGGCGTCGTAGATTTTCGGCAGGTATTCCTGCGGCCAGCGGCGTATGCCGGGAATGGATGCGTCCTCGTCGGGTTGCACGCCAATGATTTCGATGTCAGGGTTCTTTTCCCTGAAATAGCGCGACAGGCCCATAATGGTGCCGGTGGTTCCCATGGAACTGACCAGGTGGGTGATCCTGCCGTCGGTTTGCCGCCAGATTTCCGGCCCGGTGCTCAGATAATGG
>JALXFQ010000182.1 GCA_027067235.1 Gammaproteobacteria bacterium | reverse complement strand
CCTTTTCCTTTCTTTTTTCATGCTAGGCCGCGAACAAGCCAATAAGTGATAAAACAGTTTAGGTTGGAGCGCTAAGCGCTCGTTTTCATGTTATTGTTTTTGCTCCCCATTTCCATTTTTTGGCGCTTCGCCATCGCTTCATGTAACAAACTGGGTTAAGATAGGGCGGTAACCAGCCAGTTTGGTGTCATTTTTGTCTCAATTCAGCAAAAAATGCGTATTTTAGCCTGTGTTTCCACCGGCTGCCCCTTTTTGACACTCACCGAAGCAATCCCCCCGCAAAAGGCCAGTTGTTCGCCTTTTGCCAGGCGCGTTGCTAGTTCATTGATTTCATTATTGAAAATGCCTGAAGAAAAATATCCTGAAAAATGAACAAGATAGCTCAATCCAGCCTTGACGAAACAGGGATTGGGATGTAGAGTGGGAAACAGTGGGAATAAGTGACAACAAGTGGCATAGTGGTTCAGGCAAGGGATTATGTATTTCGGTGGTGAGTATGTCGTCAAGATGGATGCCAAGGGCAGGGTGGTTGTGCCTGGTCCAGTGCGGGAGGCATTGCAGGAAGTGACGGACGGCAAGCCGCTGAAGCTGATGCGGCATTACGCCGAGCCATGTCTGATGCTGACCAGCGCCGGCGTGTGGCAGAGCATGATGGATCAGGTGTTTGGATACTCCAGGCTGAACCAGAGCGCGCGCCGCCTGCAGCGCATTATTTCAGCGGCGATGGATTGCTCGCTGGATACGAACAATCGCTTGCTGGTGTCATCACCGCAGAGAAGTTATGCCCAACTTGACAAGGAAGTCATTTTTCTGGGGATGAAAAATACGTTTGAGATCTGGGATCGGAAAACGTACGAAAGCTGGGATCAGACGAGCAAGGAGCAGGCGTTTGTCGACAAGGACGAACTGCCCGCTCTGGTGTTCTGAGCCGGGTGGCAGGGGAAGAACATCGCCCCGTTCTGAAAGATTCGGTTATTGATTTTCTGGGGATCGAATCAGACGGCAGGTACGTGGATGCGACCTACGGGCGGGGCGGACATGCACAGGGAATATTGGGGAGGCTGGGTCCACAGGGTCGGCTTATGGTAATTGATCGAGACTCCGACGCGATCGAGGCGGCAAAACGTTTGCACGGTGACGACCAGCGGGTGGTCATTCGGCATGGCGCTTTTTCACGTTTGGGCGATTTCGTCGAGGAACAGGGATGGCGCGGCACTGTCGGCGGGGTCTTGTTTGATCTCGGCGTTTCATCGCCGCAGCTGGATACGCCGTCGCGCGGCTTCAGTTTCCAGAACGATGGTCCTCTGGACATGCGCATGGACACCGGGTCCGGTCAGTCGGCGGCGCAATGGCTGGCCGAGGCGGATGAAAAAGAGCTGGCCCGAATCATTTTCGAATACGGCGAGGAACGTTTTTCCCGGCGTATCGCCCGTAATATCGTGCGCCAGCGCGAGCAGCAGCCGTTGCTGCGCACCTCCCAGCTGGCGGAGCTTGTAAAACGCTCCGTGCCGCCGCGCCGCGATGGCAAGCATGCGGCCACCCGAACCTTTCAGGCCATTCGTATTCATGTCAACGACGAGTTGCAGCAAATCCGTATCGCGCTGGCGGCGGCGTTCGACGTGCTTGCCAGCGGCGGCCGTCTGGCGGTGATTTCCTTCCATTCCCTGGAGGATCGCATCGTCAAGCATTTCATGACGCGTCTGGTCAGGGGCGATGCGCTGCCCGCTCATATTCCGGTCACCGGTGGGCAAAGCGGCGTGAAGGCCCGCTGGGTGGCGAAACGGATCAGGCCGCAAACCGCGGAAACCGAGTCCAATCCGCGTGCCAGAAGTTCGGTGCTGCGCGTGGTGGAGGCCTTGTGATGAACCGGATAACCTCGGCCATGCTGGTGCTGGTCATGGCGTTGAGCATGGCTGTGGTGTATGTGCGCCACCAGCACCGCATGGTATTTGCCGACATCCAGAAGAGTGAAGGCTATTTTGCCGAGCTGTCGCGGCAGGAAAAGCGCCTGGTGCTGGAGCAGCAGGCCTGGCTGGAATTCTGGCGCGTGGAAAACACCGCCAAGAAGAAGCTGGGCATGGTGAAGCCGGATCCTGCGGAAATCCGTATCGTCAAGCTGAGAGATCACTGACATGGCGCGACGCAGGACTCACCGCAAAACCACTTCCAGCCGGCGCCCGGGCGGCGCCCGCCGTGTTGTTGCCCTGTCGCTGGTGCTCGGGGCCATGGGTCTGCTCGGGCTGCGCGCTTTTCAGCTGCAGGTGACAGATCGTCATTTTCTGCTGGGCCAGGCCAATGCCCGCTCCCTGCGCACGATTACCGTGCAGCCCATGCGCGGCATGATTACCGATCGCAACGGCCGGCCGCTGGCGGTCAGCGCGCCGGTGGACTCGGTTGCCGCCGATCCGGTGAAACTGGCTGCTTCGCCGGCCCGTTTCCGCGAGCTGGAAAAGGCTCTGGGCATGCGGCGTGGCGAGATTCGCAAAAAACTCAGGCACTACAAGGGCAAACGTTTCATGTGGCTGAAGCGGCAGCTGGTACCGGAGCAGGCGGAAAAAGTCGATGCCCTGAATATCGCCGGCGTCTGGCTGAAACGGGATTTCAAGCGCTACTACCCGTTCAGCTATATGGCGTCCCATGTGGTTGGTTTTACCGGTACCGACAATGTCGGTCTGGAGGGCCTGGAACGCGCTTTCGACGAGACCTTGCGCGGCGTGCCAGGCAAGCAGCGCGTACTGAAAGACATGACTGGCCGCATTATCGAAAGGGTGGAAAACCTGCAGTCCGGCGTACCCGGTGAGAATGTTGTTTCCAGTATAGACAGCCGCCTGCAATACATTGCTTCGCGCGAGTTGTACACGGCGGTGAAGAAACACAAGGCCCGGGGCGGTTCGGTGGTGGTGCTGGATGTCAATACCGGGGAGATTCTGGCCATGGCCAACGAGCCCGGTTACAACCCCAATAACCGCAAGGGCGTGAGTGCCCGCGCGTTCCAGAATCGCGCGGTGAACTACACCTACGAGCCTGGCTCGACCATGAAAACTTTCACCATATTGAGCGCTCTGTCGGCAAACCTGGTGAACGCGGAAAGCCGCATCGACACCTCCCCCGGTTATATCCAGATAGGCCGCTTCACGGTACACGATCACGCCAATCTGGGCCTGCTGACGGTGGCTCTCATACTCAAGAAATCCAGCAATGTGGGGGCGGCCAAGATTGCCGACAGGCTCAGTAGCGAGCGCATGTGGAAAACCCTGGATCTGGCCGGATTCGGGCATGCTCCCGGCAGCGGCCTGCCCGGCGAGAGCAAGGGTCGCCTGCCAAACTATGCCGGCTGGAAGCGCTCGGAAAAAATCACCATGGCCTATGGCTACCATATCGCGGTGACGCCGCTACAGCTGGCGCGAGCCTATGGCGTCATTGCGCGCGGTGGCCGCCAGTTTCCGGTCACTATCCTGAAGCGCGAACAGCCCGTGGACGGCGAGCAGGTGTTCGATCCAAAAAAGGTCGCGCAACTGACTCGCATGCTGGAAGGGGTAGTGGAACAAGGCGGTACCGCGCCACTGGCAGCGGTGGATCACTACCGGGTCGCCGGAAAAACCGGCACCGCGCACAAGATCAAGCACGGCGTTTATGCAAAGAAAGACTATGTGGCCTCGTTTGCCGGGTTCGCGCCCTCCGGCCATCCCCGCCTGGTGGTGGCGGTGATGATAGACGAGCCTCACAACGGCAAGCATTTCGGTGGCGATGTGGCCGGTCCGGTGTTCCGCAATGTCATGGCCGAATCGCTGCGCTTGCTGAATGTGGAGCCCGAAAGAGGGCTGGACTCGCCATCTATTCGCCGCGCTGAAGTGCGCACAGAGGGGGCGCAACATGCCGGCTAATACGCCAGAACGCGCGGCCCTGTTGCCGGAACTGCTGGAAAACCTGGGAATCCCTGATGTCCCCAAGGTCGCGGTGAAAGGCATCAGCGCCGACAGCCGCGAGCTGCGGGAAGGCTATGTGTTTGTTGCCCTGAAAGGCGCAAGGGTGAATGGCCGGGATTTTGTCGAGCAGGCGCGCAAGACGCGGGTGTCGGCGATCCTGATGGATGCCGACGATGGTCTGTGGGGCGGCGAGGTCGCTGGCATACCGATCCTGCTGATCCCCGGGTTGCGCTGCCTGCTGGGGCGTATCGCGGCGCGTTTCTACAGCGAACCCTGCTATGGCGCCGAGGTTATTGGCGTTACCGGTACCAACGGCAAGACCAGCGTGGTCTGGCTGCTGGCACAGGCGCTGGACGCCCTGGGTCGCAAGGCGGCGCTGATCGGCACGCTGGGAGCGGGCACCCATGACCATCTGTATGCCACCGGTTATACCACGCCGGGCCCGGTGGAGCTGCAGGGTCTGCTGCGTAGTCTGCGGGACAATGACTATGACACGATCTGCATGGAGGTTTCGTCGCATGGCCTGGATCAATGCCGGGTCAGTGGCGTGGCTTTCAGCGGCGCCGTCTTTACCAACCTGAGCCGGGATCATCTGGATTATCACGCCGACATGGAAAGCTATGCCGCCGCCAAGGGTCGCCTGTTTGCTTCGCCGGACTTGTCGTTCGCCATACTCAACCGGGATGACGCCCATGTGCAACACATACGCGAGCAACTGGCGGCGGAAGTGCGGGTGATCGAGTTTGGCGTCGAGGAAGGCGATGTCCATGTGCTTGAGCAGCAGGCCTCGGAGCGCGGCCTGGATTTGCTGCTGCAGACGCCACTGGGCGAGTGCCGGGTCGATACCCGGTTGATTGGCCATTTCAATGTGTCCAATCTGCTGGCGGTGGTCGCCACGTTGCTGGCGCTGGATGTGGAACCGGCGCGGATCGAGGCGCTGGCGCCGCGACTGCAACCGCCCCCCGGCCGCATGGAAGTGTTCGCAGAAGCATCGACGCCGCTGGTCATTGTTGACTATGCGCACACGCCCGACGCCCTGAAACAGGTGTTGATGGCGGCGCGCGATCATACCCGGGGCGAACTCTGGTGCGTATTCGGCTGTGGTGGCGAGCGTGACCGCGGCAAGCGTCCGCTGATGGGCAAGATGGCCGAACTGTTTGCCGATGAAGTGGTGGTCACCGACGACAATCCGCGTCACGAAGCTGCCGATGCCATCATCGACGACATCATCGCCGGCATGAAGCAGAAACCGGTCATCATCCGCGATCGCGCCGAGGCCATCGAATGGGCCATTGACCAGGCGCAAACCGGCGACGTGGTGATTGTCGCCGGCAAGGGTCACGAGACTGTTCAGCTGGTGGGCGATGATGCCTTGCCGTTCAGCGACCGGGAAGTGGTGGAAAGAATTCTGGGGCGGGCCGCATGATGCAGATGTCGGAACTGGCTCAAAGCGTGCACGGCAGGTTTCAGGGTAACGATGCCCTGTTCAGCTCGGTGAGTACGGATACGCGCAGCATCCGGCCGGGCGCATTGTTCGTGGCCCTGAGCGGGCCGAATTTTGACGGCAACCGATTTGTCGCGCAGGCGGCGGAAAAAGGCGCGGTCGGCGCTCTGGTGCGGGCGGACGCAACGGATATGCCGCTGCCGACAGTGGCGGTGGACGAGCCGCGCAAAGCGCTGGGCATGCTGGCGGCGTACTGGCGCGGCAAACAGGCGGCGAAAATTTATGCCGTTACCGGCAGCAACGGCAAGACCACGGTAAAGGAAATGCTGGCCGGCATACTGGCGCGGGCCGCAACCGGCATCGCCACCGCAGGCAATCTGAACAATGACATCGGCATGCCGCTGACCCTGCTGCGTCTGCGCCAGGGCGATGCCTACGCGGTTGTGGAAATGGGTATGAATCACGCCGGCGAGATCGCCTGGCTTAGCGAGATTGCGCGACCTGATGTGGCGCTGATCAACAATGCCGCCGGCGCCCATCTGGAGGGTCTGGGCAGTCTTGAGAACGTGGCCCGCGCCAAGGGCGAGATTCTTCAGGGGCTGGGCGCGGACGGCATCGCGGTACTGAACGCCGACGATGCGTTTTTCCCGTTGTGGAAAGAACTGGCGGGCGCACGGCGGGTGATCAGCTTCGGTCTGGGCGGTGCGGCCGACGTCAGTGCCGCGATCACAGCCGCGCAAGACGGCGTTGCCGGGGGCGCAATGATGCGTATGAGTACGCCGCAGGGCGAGGTGAAGATATGCCTGCCCCTGCCTGGCCGCCACAATGTCATGAATGCGCTGGCAGCCAGCGCATTCATGACATTGTGG
>JALXFQ010000181.1 GCA_027067235.1 Gammaproteobacteria bacterium | reverse complement strand
GTTCAGCGGTAGACAGGGCTCCGTGCATTACCGGACATTTACTTTGTGACATAACGAATTACCTCCAAATCTTGGGTTGCCTAGGTCACAGCGACTTAAGCATGTGGTTGCAACCCAAGTATGGACTTGGCGAGGTAATTGTTATATTTGATTAATTAGATGGTATTGTTAGTTTTTGCCTATCTTTAGAGTGCCAATCCGTGGCATCAACTTTGCGCGACAGCCTTTACGCATAACGACCCGGTAGTATATCTATCGATAAAAAGCTGCCGCTTTAATAACCCAGGACTGGGGACAGGTGTTCCGGTCAGGGAATCTGGCTGCCGGACCGCCAGCCTGAGTCAGTTTTTCGACTGGTTCATTTTCCAGAACATGAGGTAGATTTTGGTCGGCAGGAACATCAGCGAACCGACGGTAATCAACGCGGCCTGAATCATCATGCCGGTGACGCCGTATTGCGGGGTGAGGTCGTAAAACAGCACCAGCCCGAGGCCGACCACGGTCAGCAACAGGCCGACAAACATGATGAACGTGAGGAAACGGATCACCCGCCAACCTCTGCCGCAATATACAGCTTGATGAAATATTTGGCGATAAAGCCGAAAATGCCCAGCCCCAGCGCAAGGAACAGGATCATCATGCCGTATTTACCGGCGCGGGAGTCCACCGCCAGCTTGTAGATGATGAACAGCATGTAACTGATGCCCAGGGTCAACCCGACCGCCAACGATATTTGGGAAAATTGTGCTTCTGTCATTTCATGAACTCCGGGATCGCCAGAGCCGCCTTATGTATTAGATTATTATAATATACTGTCTCAAAGGACTTTTTCAATGCCCGGCAGCCATTTTTATCGAATTTTCCGGCGCTGCTGGCTGCCACCGTCGCTGTCCACCAGCCGGAGGGATACACGCACTGGGGAAAATACAGCTGATGAACTTCCGCAAACCCGGCAGCGCGCATGGCGGCAGTCATATCCTGAATAAGTCTCTTGTGCAAAAGTGGGGACTCACTTTGCGCAACCAGTAGACCATCCGCGCCCAGCGCCCGGTAACAGTCGCCATAGAAAGCTTCGGAGAACAGGCCCACGGCGGGGCCCACGGGGTCGGTGGAGTCGATGACGATCAGGTCCAGGCTGCCTGGCTCGGCGTTTTTTATCCACGCAATGCCATCTTCGAACAGCAACTCGGCGCGCGGGTCATCGTTGGATACACACAGCTCGGGGAAATATAGCTGCGAGGCCCGCGTCACCGCCGGGTCGATGTCAATCTGCGTGACTTTTTCCACGCCATCATGCTTCAGGCATTGTTTCAGACAGCCGCAATCGCCGCCACCGATAATGGCCACGCGCCGCGGATCGGCGTGGCCAAACAGGGCCGGGTGGGTCATCATTTCGTGGTAGATGAAATTGTCGCGTGTGGACAGCATGATGCAGCCATCCAGCACCATGAGATTGCCAAAGGTTTCGGTCTGGTAGACTTCCAGATGCTGATAAGGCGTCTTTTCGTCGTGTAACTTCGTTTTGATTTTCAGCGAGAACGCCGAACCGCATTCGTCGCAGGTTTCGGTAAACCAGGCGATATCATTTTCTGGCAGATGTTTCACTGATCGTTTTCGGCTGCCGGAGCCACCGGCTGCTGCACCAGGTCAAGCAACTCCTGCAGCGACATTTTATGGTCGGTGCGGGTAAAATCGGGGTTCTTTTCCAGCGGATCGGTTTTCAGATCCACCTGCGCCAGCCAGTGCTCGACATTGTTGACCACATGTTTGATGCGGGAATGATTCTGGATGGCGATATAGCCGCCCGCTTCCACCCGCGCGCTGGTATAGCCCTGCGGGTAAACTCGCAGCAGGCTGTGGCCGTCCAGTTTTTTCGCTGCGGGCGCGCCGATCAGGTCGAGCACGGTGGGAAAGATATCCACATTGGAAACCTCGCGGGCGCGGTTGGCGGCCAGGGCGTCCAGCTCGGCCGGCGTGAACCGGGCCTGGAGCTTTTCCGGGATGTCGATAAAAAATGGTACGCGATAGCCTTCCTGCCAGAATACCTTGCCGTGGAAGAACTGCTTGTGCTCGTAGAACGCTTCGCCGTGGTCGGAGCTGGAAATGATGATGGTGCTGTCGGCCAGACCGGCCTTGTCCAG
>JALXFQ010000180.1 GCA_027067235.1 Gammaproteobacteria bacterium | reverse complement strand
GCTTCGTGCGCAGGTCAGCCGCGGATTTTTCGGCCTGGCGGATTTCGTCTATAAACACCAGTGCCTGTTTTTCCTTGTCGGTCACGTTCGCCAGCGACGAGCGGGTCTGCTCCAGGCTCTGCAACAGGGCCTCGCGAGAATTTTCGTCCGACAGCTCGCCCGCAATTCCCGCCTCGCTGGAGGCCTCCCACTTCCGGTTCAGATTCTCCAGGAGTTCACCGGCCCGGGTCAGCTCTTCCCGGGTTTTTGCCCTTTCCGCGGTTTTTTGTTCAATCAGGGAGTTGATCTTTATGCCGGCTTCCAGCCATTTCGCCTCTTCCTTCTCCAGCTCCTCATGTCTTTTCTGCTGCTTCGAAAGCAGTCCGTCGAGGGCCGGCGAATGCGTTACCCAGGGATGCTCTTCCGAACCGCATACGGCGCAGGGCTGGCCCGGCACCAGTTGAGCACGCAGGGTTTTCGCATCTTCCTTGCTGGCCAGCATGGCCAGGCGCAAGGCGCTGCTGGATTCCGTCCGGGCGGCTTCGGCGCGGTTGAGGTTTTCCTGTATCCGCTGTTGTTCGTTTTCTGCTTCTGTTAATGCTTCATCAATTGCTTTCAGCCGGGAACGCAGCTCTGCACTGCGTTCTTTCAGTTTTGCCGTTTCGTCCAGCACGCTGCCCAGCGCCTGCAGCCTGTCCAGCTTCTGCTGCCATTTTTCCCGCGCCGCCCGCAAGTCCTTCAGATCATGCTGCCGGCTTTTCTCGAGCAAGGCCTCCAGACCGGCCTCTTCGGCCTGCAAGGTTTCGCGCAAGCGCTCGTACTGTTCGCTGATGGCGGACTGTTCGGAATCCAGCTTGATCTTGCGCGCGGCCAGCGCCTTCAAACGGCTTTCCGTGGTCGCAAGCCGTGTCTGTGCGTCGCCGTAACGCTGCAGCATATGCTCAACCCGGGCATGATCGGCGGCTATTTTTTCCAGATATTCGTGAGCGCGAAAATACCGGTCCAGCTCGGTAACCTCCACGCGGTAGGTTTTCAGATCGGAAATCACACTTTCGTGTTCCTTTTCCTTTTTTTCCAGCTCTTTTTCCCGCTCCAGCAGCTCCCGGTTTTTCTGTTTGCCTTGCGCCTTCAGCTGCTCCAGCTGCTCGTCCATATGCAGAGCCTGGGCCAGTTCGGGCCCGGCTTTCAGACGCGCGGCGCGGGCTGCTTCATAGTCCGCCTCGGCGGTATCGACCTGTTGTTTCAGGCGGTCTATCTTCTGGTCCAGCTCGTTTTTGTTCTGCAGCAGGGCGGTCTTGTCCTGCTCCAGTTGCCGGATGCTTTTCTGCAACATCTGCAGGCGGTCATATTCACTGCGTAGCGGTTGCGCGGACTTGACCGCAGCAAGCTTCTGACGCCGGGGCTTGAGCGCGGCGACGGCGGTCATCGCCGAACGGCGCTCCTCCTGCAGCGTGGAAATTTTTTCATTCACATCGCGCCGGTCACGGTACCAGGCCAGTTGCTGATCCAGCTCGTTCAGCTGCTGTTGACGTTGCTCCAGTTCCTCGTTCTGCTTTTCCCGGCGTTGCAGCAGCGCATCGCGCTCCGACTCCTCCAGCGGCATTTCCAGAGCCAGACGCGCTTTTTCAGCAGCCAGCCTGTCCGAGCATTCGCGCGCCTTTTCATGCGCCAGCACCGACACGCGTGAATAGATACCGGTGCCGGTAATCTGCTCCAGCAACTCCGCCCGCTCGCTTTCATTGGCCTTGAGAAACTGGGCAAAATCACCCTGGGGCAGCAGCACGGAGCGCTGGAACTGCTGGAAATCCAGACCGAGACACTGCTCTATCCTGTGTAGTGTGTCGCGCTTGCGGCCGGAACTGATCAGTTTGCCGGTGGCGCCTTCATACAGATCCAGTTGCTGCGCCTGCAAACGGCCGTCAGAGCGGTTGCGAGCGCGACGCACCGACCAGCGGGCGCGCCAGGCAGTCTTGTCGGCGCCGACAAAACGCACTTCCGCAAAACCGGCAGCGCTGCCGGTGGTCAGCAGATTGCGCGGATCCGAGGTACTGAGGCCATCGCGATCACGTTTGTCGCCACGCGACCTGGCCAGTCGCGGCGTGTTGTCAAACAGGGCCAGACACAGGGCATCCAGCAGGCTGGTCTTGCCCGCGCCGGTATTGCCG
>JALXFQ010000179.1 GCA_027067235.1 Gammaproteobacteria bacterium | reverse complement strand
AGTGAATTGCTGATAGCGCTCCAGCCCTTCGATCACCTCGTTGATGTGCGGAAAGCTGTTCCACATGCGCACCAGGCGCGGCATCTTGCTCTTGTCCAGCAGGTTGAAAATATCTTCATAGGTTTTGTAAACGGTTGCTTCGAACGACTTGCGCGATTGGCTGATCTGTCGCGATACGCAGCCGAACAGGGCGTGCTCGGTGCGGGAAAAGGCGATGTCGCCGTACACGCCCGGCGACAGCGGCTGGCGGCTCAGCCAGGTTTCGCCAAGCGATTGCTGGTCCAGTCCGAGCAGGCCCAGCGGCAGTTTCGCGTGCAGCGCGGTGCAGGTTTCATCACCAACCGAAAAACAGGACTCGCCCAGCACGTGATCGACTTCGATGGCAGCCAGCTGAACGCGCGGCTGCAACCGGCATTCCACAGTCAGGCTTGGTTCGGGGCATTTCATGGTCGTATTCGGACAGGCTCGGTGCGCTCGTTGGTCAGAAGCGCGGCGACTATAACAGGACGGCGGGGTGAGCGCATTATAGCTGAAAAACCTGTTTTTTGACCGTTTCCCAGACTTCCCCGCCCCAGATCCGGCGTATCACGTAGCCCAGACCGGCGGAGCCGGCGGACAACAGTTTGTTGTTGAATGCCTTGAGGCTGAAACCGGCGCCTTCCGCTTCCATCACGATCTCGCGCAGGGCCAGGATGATCTGCCAGCCGGTGGCGTAACCCATGGGTACGCCTGGCGCGTGGCTGTACCAGTTGATTTCGGCGCTGGCCTGCTGCTCGGTAAAGCCCAGGTGTTTTACCAGTAATTCGGCTGATTTCTCCGGCGCGGCTTCGCGGCAATGGATGCCGACGTCGATCATGATGCGCAAGGCGCGCCAGAGCTGGTCTTTCAGCAACACGAAGTGATGTTCGGAGCCCTGATAAAAGCCCTGTTCCCAGGCCATTTGCTCGCAATACAGCGCCCAGCCTTCATACAGGGTGGCGGAGGGGTTGAGCAATCGAGGCAATGTTGAGCTGCGCGGTTGAGTATTGGCGGTTACAAACTGCAGATGGTGCCCGGGCCAGGCTTCGTGTACAGACGTATGCGCAATGGAAAACAGGTTGTGCTCGCCCAGCTGGGAATCATCTTTTACCGGTGTGACATAAAACCAGCCGCGCTGCCGGGGATCGGTGGGCGCCGGATCCACGTATGCTGCGAAGGGAATGCTGTGCCGCAGGAACTCCGGCGTCTCGACAATATTCAACTCCTGGGTTTCAGGAATATCCACCAAATCCTGGCCCATGACGAATTGACGGGCGGCCTGCATTTTCTGCTGATAGGTTTCAAGCAGCATGTCAGATGCAGGGTGTTGCCCATGGATGTGGCGGGTGGCTTCGGCGACCGAACCCATGCCCATGTTCTTGACGCAGCTTTTCAGCTGTTTCAGGGTGTCGTGAAAAACCCGTTCGCCCAGTTGCTCGACCGCGTCGGCGTCTATATCCATGCCGTGCCGGTAATGCAGTATTTCGTTGAAATAGCGCTCGCCGGCGGCAACATGACCACGCGCCTGCGGGCGCAGGTCTTCGTCAAGAAAACGCGCATATTCCAGTAAAGCTGTATTGGCGTCAGCAATCAGAGCGTCGAGGTCGTCAATGCCGGCGTCCCTGACCTTCGGGTGCTGCGGCAGCGCGTCGAACAGATGCGTACCGGCCTGGGCCTCGTCCAGGGCGCTGTTGATCCACAGGGCAGGGACGTTTTCGGCAAAATTGTTCAATCGCAGGCGCGCGCAATTCAAGGCAGCGGGGATGCTTTTCAGCCTTCCCGCCAGCGCCTTGCCGAGGTTGTCCACGTCGCGCAGCGTCAACTGGTGGATGGCGTTTACCGGCAGATAGTGGCCGGGATCCTTCTTGCGCCAGTCATGCTCCACCAGCATTTCCAGTTCCAGCATGGCGCTGCCATAGGCAATCTGGGCGTCGAGCTGGCGGTCGGCGTCCAGTGCATCGAAGTCCAGGCTTTCGATGCTGTCGATGAGGTTTTCGTTCAGGCTTTTCAGCGCGCCGATATCGGCGTCATCGCAGGGCGTCAGTTTGTCGGCGTGCTCGAATACGCCCACATCCACCGCCTGCTGCGGGTGGAAGCGCAGCCACGCGTTGTAATAACGCGCCAGCAATTCGTCGAAATAAGCGTTCTCGCTGGGCATCTAACCTTCAACTATTTCGAACGTATGGGACATTTTCGCGGTTTTTCCCAGCATGATCGCGGCAGAACAGTATTTTTCCGCAGACATGTTGACTGCGCGTTCCACCGTTTTCTGTTTCAGGTTTTTACCGGTGACGGTGAAATGCGCGTGGATTCTGGTGAAGACTTTCGGCTCCTCGTCCGCCCGCTCGGCAGCGATGTCCACCCGGCAATCGGTGATGTCGGCGCGCATGCGCTTGAGTATGTGTACCACATCAAACGAGGTGCAGCCGCCCATGCCCAGCAGCAACATCTCCATGGGCCGTGGCCCCTTGTTCTGACCGCCGTGTTCCGGCGGGCCGTCCATGATGACGCTGTGGCCGGTTTCCGACAGACCTTCGAACACCACATCGCCTTGCCATTTTACTGTTGCTTTCAAATTAAAACCCTCCAGCGGCGCCCTGGTCGTCAAACAACCTCGCCAACTCCGCGCCCGGATCGTCGGCGCGCATGAACGCCTCACCCACCAGAAAAGCGTGAACACCATTGTCACGCATCAGCCTCACGTCATCCGGCGTATGAATGCCGCTCTCGGTGACGATAACACAGTCATCCGGCGCCATGTCTTTCAATCGCAGCGTGGTATCCAGCGAGGTATCGAAGGTGCGCAAATTACGGTTGTTAACGCCGATCAGCGGCAGCTTCAGTGCCAGTGCGCGCTGCATTTCGTTTTCGTCATGTACTTCCACCAGCACGTCCATGCCGAGCTCGCCCGCCAGCGCCGCCAGTTGGCGCAGCGCCGGCTGCTCCAGCGCGGCGACGATGAGCAGAATACAGTCGGCGTTGATGGCTCGCGCTTCAAACACCTGGTACGGATCAACGATGAAATCCTTGCGTATCACCGGTAGCGAGCTGGCCGCGCGTGCCTGTTGCAGATATGCCTCCGAACCCTGAAAATAATCTTTATCAGTGAGTACCGAAATACACGCCGCGCCGCCTTTTTCGTAGGATTTTGCGATGGCTGCCGGATCAAAATCCTCGCGGATCAGGCCCTTGCTGGGCGAGGCTTTTTTGGCTTCGGCAATCACCGCGGCGTCGCCAGCAGCAATTTTGCGCTGGATGCTCGCCACAAACCCGCGCGGCGCCTGTGCATCGGCCGCCTGTTTTTCCAGCAGCGCCAGCGGCGCGTGCGTAGAGCGCTCGGCGATCTCCTCGCGCTTGCGGGCGATAATGCGTTGCAGAATGTCAGGTTGTCTGGTCATGCTGTAGCGTCGGGTTGCGAGCCGCTTATTGTAGCGGGCTTGGCTGTATCAATATAGTCTCCACGCGCAGGCCCAAGCGCGGAACTGACGCGCCGACCGGCTGTCTGGATTTATGCCTGCGATCCCGGTTAATCTTCGCCAACCGCATTTTTTACAACCGATTACATGAAAAAAATCTTCACGCTGTCTTCCGTCGCGCTGATCCTGCTTGTTGCCGCTTTTATCGCGCTGGCGGACAACACGGCTTTCTGGTCGTCGTTGACGCAGCGGCTGAATCTGTTCGATTTGAAGGGCTTCGGCTTTGCCCTGACTTTCTACGCGTTGATTACCGGTATCGTGGCGCTGCTTCTGCTGCTGTTCGGCCAGAAGTTTCTGCTCAAGCCCCTGCTGGTGTTGTTTTTGATCGTTTCGGCGCTGATCAGCTATTTCAATGGCATCGGCGTGGTGTTCGACGACAGCATGATTCGCAACATGCTGGAGACGGTGAAAGACCGCAACACCAACGAGGCCACGGAGCTGCTGTCGGCTTCGCTGTTGTGGCATCTGTTGCTGTATGGCCTGCTGCCCTCGGCGCTGGTGCTGGCGATCAATGTTCGCTACAAAAAACCGCTGCGAGAGTTGTTCACCCGGCTGGCGGCTGCCGTGGGCATCATCGTGGTCATTGGCGCGCTGGTGATGTTGAATTTCAAATACCTGACCTATTTTTCCCGCGAAAACCGCGATCTGCGCCTCGCCATCACGCCGATTTACCCCATGAATTCGGTAGTCAAACTCATCAAGAAAAGCCACGCCAGCGAGCAACAATCGTTCACGGTGCTGGGTGAGGACGCGGTGCAGAACCATTCCGGCAGGAAGCGCGTGGGCATCATGGTGGTGGGCGAAACGGCGCGGGCCGATCATTTCTCGCTGAACGGCTACCCACGCGAGACCAACCCGTTATTGCCGCAACAATCCATCGTCAGCTATCACGACGCCTGGTCATGCGGCACCTCCACGGCTTATTCCGTGCCGTGCATGTTCTCGTTTCTGGATCGCGGGGACTATTCGCCCGCGAAGGCCTCGCGACAGAGCAACGTGCTGGATGTGCTGGAAAAGGCCGGCGTGAAGACCGTCTGGCGCGACAACAATTCCAGTTGCAAAGGCGTCTGCGAGCGCATCGAAACAGAGAATTTCCATCACGACTTCGACCCGGCCTCGCCGTACTTCAATCAGGGCGAGTATATCGACGAAATACTGCTCGACAAGCTGGACGCGGTGATCGACAAAATGCCTGGCGACGTGCTGGTGGTTTTCCACACCATGGGCAGCCACGGCCCGGCTTATTACAAACGTTATCCGAAAGCGTTTGCCCGCTTCAAACCCGAGTGCGCGTCCAATTCACCCCACGAATGCGATAACCCGTCGGTGATCAACGCCTACGACAACACCATTGTCTACACCGACTTTGTACTGAACAAAACCATCAACTTCCTCAAGGCCCGCGCCAACAAATATGACGCATTCATGCTCTACGCTTCCGACCACGGTGAATCGCTGGGCGAGAAAGGCGTTTACCTGCACGGCCTGCCCTGGTTGATCGCGCCCGAAGAGCAAAAACACATACCCATGATCGCCTGGCTGTCGGATGGCCTGAAGCAGGCTAAATCGCTGGACGACAGCGCGACAAGCGCCTGCGAAAACAAGCCGGTATCGCATGATTTTCTGGCGCATACCTTGCTGGGGCTGTTTGATGTAAAGACAAAACTGTACGAAAACAAGCTGGATTTGTTCGGGAAGCGTTGCGAGCTATAATAATCATCTGGATTGAGTAAACAACGGAAGCAAACATGAAGCCTTCTGTCGCCTTGCAGCAGCACAGGAAAGACATCATACGCATCGTGGAGCAGTTTCATGCCAAAAATGCGCGGGTTTTCGGTTCTGTCCTGTTGGGCCAGGACACGGAAAGCAGCGATCTGGACTTGCTGGTTGACCCAACCCCCGGAACAACGCTTTTCGATATAGGCGCCATTCGCCATGAACTTCTGCAACTGCTGGGCGTTCAGGTCTATGTTTTGACGCCAGCCGCTCTGCCTCCTGCAGTCAGGAGCAAAATCCTGGCGGACGCCAAACCTGTATGACAAATGAAGTCAGCCAAGTTAGTCATACCACTGTTTTGCGGATTTCCTTTTCAACCACATGCGTCAACGGCGTAGCCAGTGAAATGCCCATATCGTTGGCTACGCGCAGAAAAATCTCGTTCAGCTCCATTTTCAGTCGTCTCAAGCGTTCCGGGGCCTTGGTGTGGTAGTACACCAGCCATTCCACCGCGTGATCGCCGGTGTCGCCGACGCCGATTTCAATGTCGTGCTGTTGTTCGATGCCTTCGATGCTGGCTTCCAGCACTTGCTGCCAGGCGGCAGTAAGAAATTCGCGTACTCTGGCGGGCGGCGTGTCGTAGCCGATCTTGAAACGCAGCACTTCGCGCAGGCCTTTGGCGGAGGCGAATTTGGACAGGTTGTGGATAATCTGGTCGCGGATGGCGGCATTGCGCACCATGATGCGGTGGTTGTTGACCAGGTTCAGTATTTCGGTATGAAAGACCTTGGTTTTGTAGACCAGACCATAAATGGTTTCCTTGCCGCCCCCGCTGCCGCGCAGTTCGATGACGTCGCCTTCTTCCAGCATGTCGCTGTTGAGGATAATCAGTCCGCTGAAGATGTCAGGCGCCCATGAGGCCTGGGTCAGCGCCAGGAAAACGCCGATGAAACCGATCACACCGCCGGCTTCCAGCAGGGAGTTGAAGCCGAGCAGGCGGATGATGGTAATCAGGGTGACGATACCGATGAACACCCAGGCAAA
>JALXFQ010000178.1 GCA_027067235.1 Gammaproteobacteria bacterium | reverse complement strand
TCGTGCTTCAGTGGCATCGAATTGACTCAAGAGGAATCATCGGTATCGCCATGCGACCAATGCTCGAAACAGTGCCAGCCGCCAGCCGGGTGTCCGCTCTTTGTGTGGCCTGTTGCAGGCAGTTTGTACGGGCCATCAGAAGCAATGCATCGACCCGGTGGCGAATTGCTGCCGCCGGTGTGTTTGCCGGGGTTGGCTGCATGCTGGCGTCGGCTGGCGCAGTGGCTGATGCTTCCGGCGGCGACCCGAATCTGGCACAGGCGCGGCAACTGACGGATCAGTTCGCCAGATCGCTGAAGCAGGAACTGAAAACGGCACTGAAAAAAGGCGGCGCGGCCAACGCCATAGAAGCCTGTCATCTGAAAGCGCCCGACATCGCGACAGATCTGTCCGACGCCAGCCGATGGGAAGTGCGCCGCACCAGCCTCAAGGTGCGCAATCTGGAAGATGCTCCGGACAAATGGGAGGCGGCAGTGCTGGAACGTTTCGAGAAACAGAACGCGGCCGGAGCAGACGATGACGAAATGGAGTACAGCGAAATTGTTGCCGGCAAAAATGGTGGCAGGGTGTTTCGCTACATGAAGGCCATTACCACGCAGCGGATCTGTCTGAAATGTCATGGCGAAAAAATTGATGCCGGTGTGCGCAAGCAGCTGGACAGCCTGTACCCGTTCGATCAGGCCACGGGTTTTACCGAGGATGATTTGCGCGGGGCGTTTTCCCTGAGCAAACGGGTCGAATGATGAATTCCCGCGTCAGCGACAAACTGGGGGGTAGCTGGCGAGGATATCTTTTCCCTCATTACTCAATGCTGGAGGTAAGCAACCATGCAAATCCCTGAACTCGCCCGTCTGGGCGTAAAGAAAACCGGGCTGGGCGCTCTCGCCCTCGCCATGGCGGCGACTTTCCCCGCCGCCAAAGCCGATATGGCTTACAAGGACGTGAAGGCGGCCAATACGGTGAATGGTCGTCCGGTGGTGGAGTTTGTCAGCTCGGAATGTGGCGGCTGTCATAACCCGAAACTGACCGGCGCGACGGGCCCGAACATCACCAAGAAACGTATCCATGAAGGCGACAAGAGCAAGAAGGCGGGCAAGTTCACCTATCCGATGAGCAAAGAGCTGATTTACGCCACCATATCCAAGGGGCGCCCCGGTACTTCCATGCCGACATGGAGTTCCGACGCCAATCCCATTGGCAAGGCGTTGACTGCCGGCGAGATCAAGGCCATTACCGAGCATATCTACAATGTCGATCCGCCCAAGGATTTCAAGTGGGGCATGGAAGACATGATGAACACGCTGCAGGACGTCACCACGTCAGTCGCGGCTTGCCATCCAGCCGAGAATGTTGATGATCTGCTGTTTGTCACCGAGCGTGAAAACTTCAGCGTCGGCATTATCAATACCAAGGATCAGCTGGTGGCGGGCCACTTGCCCGCGGGCGCGCGTGCTCATGGTTATACCTTCAGCCCCGATGGCAAGTACGCCTATAACCTGGGGCGCGACGGCTGGTTGTTCCAGTATGATCTGAAAACCATGAAAGCTACCAAAAAGGTTCGTCTTGGTCTTGATGCGCGCGGCATCGCTGTCTCGGATGACGGTAAATACCTGCTGACCGGCATGTATATCCCGACCCAGGCGGTTATCGTGGACGCAATCACCCTGAAACCGCTGAAAATCATTGACACCCACGGCGTCAAGGATCCCGATGGCGACATCGTGGATTCGCGTATCTGTTCGGTGAATGATGTTGACCCCAACAAGGTCGGCCCTTATTTCCTGATGGCGTTGAAAGAAGGCGGCCAGGTATGGCGTGTCGACTGGAGCAAGCCGGACTTCCCGGTTTCCAAAGTGGCCAACGTCGGCAAGATCCTGCACGACGGTTTCCTGACGCCTGACAACAAGACCTTCTATCTGGCCTCGCAGAGCTCAGACTGGGTAGCGGCCATTGATGTCAAGAACATGAAGATCATCAAGAAGATCAAGACCGGCAAGAAACCGCACCCGGGTGAAGGCGCCATATGGGAGGCGGATGGCGTTGAATACGCCGCCACGCCGCATATCGGAGAAGGCAAGGTGTCCATCTGGCGTACCGATACCAACGAAATTGTTGGTGAAGTGGAAACCGGTTCTCCCGGCCTGTT